>JAUZQX010000043.1 GCA_030950765.1 Ghiorsea sp. | reverse complement strand
GCGTGCCGTGCCTACGCATAAGCATCCAGGCATTGCAAACAAACCGATTATTAAAGTGCCGGGTTGTCCTCCGATTGCAGAAGTGATGACAGCTGTGATTGCATATATGATTACTTTTGACAAGATTCCTTCTTTGGATCGCCAGGGTCGCCCTAAAATGTTCTATAGTCAGCGTATTCACGATAAGTGCTATCGTCGTCCGCATTTTGACGCAGGTCAATTTGTTGAAGAGTTTGATGATGAGTATGCGCGTAAGGGTTACTGCTTGTATAAAGTCGGCTGTAAAGGGCCAACAACATACAATGCTTGTTCAACCATTCGTTGGAATGAAGGCACATCCTTCCCCATTCAAGCTGGTCACGGTTGTATTGGTTGCTCTGAAGATGGTTTTTGGGATAAAGGTAGCTTTTATGACCGTTTATCTGGCATTCACCAGTTTGGTATTGAAAGCAATGCTGATGAATTGGGTGGTACAGCAGCAGCGATTGTTGGTGGTGCAGTAGCAGTTCATGCTGCGGCCTCGGCTATTAAGGCGGCAACAAACAAAACAGAAGGGGATAAATAATGAGCGTAACAACTACTCCGAATGGTTATACTTTAGACACTGGTGGGAAACGTTATGTTGTTGACCCCGTAACGCGTATTGAAGGACACATGCGCTGCGAAGTGAATATTGATGCGAATAATGTGATTACCAATGCTGTATCGACAGGTACGATGTGGCGTGGTCTTGAAGTGATTCTTAGAGGTCGCGACCCGCGTGATGCTTGGGCATTTGTAGAGCGTATTTGCGGCGTGTGTACGGGTTGTCATGCATTGGCTTCATGTCGCGCTGTGGAAGATGCTTTGGATATTAAGATTCCATACAATGCATTTTTAATTCGTGAAATGATGGCGAAAACATTGCAAGTGCATGACCATGTGGTGCATTTCTATCATCTTCATGCATTGGATTGGGTAAACCCTGTTAATGCACTTAAAGCTGACCCGAAAGCAACATCTAAGCTGCAACAATTGACTGGACCTAAACATCCTAATTCTAGCCCTGGCTACTTCCGTGATATTCAAACGCGTATCCGCAGATTCATCGAATCAGGTCAGCTGGGTCCATTCAAGAATGGATATTGGGATAACCCAGCTTACAGATTAAGCCCTGAAGCAGATTTGATGGCAGTGACCCATTACCTTGAAGCTTTGGACTTACAAAAAGAATTCGTGAAACTTCACACTGTATTCGGTGGTAAAAACCCGCATCCAAACTATTTGGTTGGTGGCGTTCCTTGTGCCATTAATATGGATGATGATATGGCTGCTGGCGCACCATTGAATACAGAGCGTTTGTTCTTCGTAAAAGCGCGTATTGATGAAATGAAAGCATTTAATGATAATGTTTATGTGCCTGACGTGTTGGCGATTGCCAGCTTCTACAAGAAACAGTTGTGGGGTGGTGGTCTTGGTGCGAAAAGTGTTATGGATTATGGCGCTTACCCGCTTGTTAACTATGATAAATCAACCGACCAATTACCTGGTGGCGTAATTCTTGATGACAATTGGGATAATGTGATGGAAGTTGATCCTCGCGACCCTGAGCAAGTTCAAGAGTTTGTGAATCATTCATGGTATAAATACCCTGATGAAACCAAAGGTTTACACCCTTGGGATGGTATTACTGATCCTAACTATGATGTTAGCAGTGCTAAAGGAACGCGCACCAACATTGAAGAGCTTGATGAAAAGGCGAAATATTCTTGGATTAAAGCTCCTCGCTGGCGTGGTCATGCTGTTGAAGTTGGTCCATTGTCTCGTTATACCTTGGCGTACGCCAAAGGTCATGAGTACGTACAAGACCAAGTTCACAAAAGTGTTGCAGCATTTAATGCGCTTGCGGGAACTGACTTGGGAGCGAAGCCAATTTTGCAATCTACCATCGGTCGCACGTTAGCCCGTGCGCTTGAGTCGCAATATTGTTCTGACATGATGGTGGATGATTGGCACCGTTTGATTGCAAACATTAAGGCGGGTGATACTACCACTGCAAATATGGAGAAGTGGGATCCATCCACTTGGCCTAAAGAGTGTAAAGGTGTGGGTACAGCTGCAGCTCCTCGTGGTGCATTGGGTCATTGGATTCGCATTAAAGATGGTAAAATTGAAAACTATCAATGTGTGGTTCCAACGACTTGGAACGGCTCGCCTCGCGACCCTGCTGGTAATATCGGTGCATTTGAAGCATGTCTAATGGGCACGCCAGTCGAAAGACCAAATGAACCAGTGGAAATCCTGCGTAACCTTCATAGTTTTGACCCATGTCTTGCTTGCTCAACACATGTGATGAGTGAAGAAGGTGAAGAAATCGTTAGTGCCAAGGTACGTTAAGATGTGCTTGGTCATAAACAAGGGAGACCTTCGGGTCTCCTGCAATTATAATAAGGAGAAGCTATATGTCTGAGTCAGTAGATTTAAAACAACATGGCGAATCTGTCTATGTGTATGAAGCTCCTGTACGTATTTGGCATTGGATTAATGCTCTAGCGATTCTGGTGTTGTGTATAACAGGTTATTTTATCGGTAGCCCTCTTCCTACATTGTCGGGAGAAGCTAGTGACCATTATCTGATGGGTTATATTCGATTTGCACACTTTGCTGCGGGTTATATTTTGGCTGTTGGTATACTCGGAAGGCTTTATTGGTCTTTTGTTGGTAATGAACATGCCAAAGAGCTGTTCCGCCCTTCGTTTTCTAAGGAGGCATTAAAAGGCGCATGGCATGAAGTCCTTTGGTATGCTTTTTTGGTCAAAGAACCTAAAAAATGTGTTGGGCATAACCCATTGGCTACCTATGCGATGTTCTTTATGTTTGTCGTAGGTTCATTTTTTATGATTATTACTGGCTTCGCACTCTATGGTGAAGGCGAAGGTATGGGTTCGTGGCAGTTTGAATTGTTCTCAGCTTGGGTGATTCCATTGTTTGGGCAAAGCCAAGATGTACATACATTCCATCATTTGGGTATGTGGTTGATTATCCTTTTCGTTATAGTGCATGTGTATGTCGCTATTCGTGAAGACTTTATGTCGCGTCAAAGTATGGTCAGCACCATGATTAGTGGCTGGCGCATGTTCAAGGATAACCGTCCTTGAAATAAAAAAGTTTGAACTTCCTCCTGATGTTCAATACGGGGCGGCATGTTTTCATGCCGCCTTTTTTTATGTAAGTTTGTGATTTTAATTCGAGGTATAATAAGATAATGAATAAAGCTTCAGAACTATTTGAACGATTGACATCGATTGATGAGCCACCAATAAAAGAAGAATTTGAATCCATGCTGGAGCACAATGATGAGTTGATTCCGTTGTTGTTATCAGAGGTAGATAGTTTCATTGATTCTCCAGATAAGATTGAAGATGCGGGCAGGCAGTATATCCGTCATACATTGGCTATGTTTCTGCTTGCAAGTTTCAGAGTGAAGGCTGCGTACCCTAAAATCATTCAACTTATTTCTATGCCAGGAAATCAGGTTATTAATTTAACAGGTGAGGTGTTTAGTGAGGCACTGGGTAGGATTTTAGCGTCTGTTTATGATGGTGATTTATCACGCATTCAAAGTGTTGTGGA
>JAUZQX010000042.1 GCA_030950765.1 Ghiorsea sp. | reverse complement strand
TACATATTCACGATTAATCGCTGTCGTCACCCGCACAATAGCCTGTCCTGAACCAACAATTTGTTCCAACATGCTGGTCAAACGCACTTCATAACCCTGCTCAAGTTTGGCTTGGTAATCCAACATGCCCTGCCCTTCACCAGCAGGCTGTTGATCATCCATCGCTGATAACATATTACCCGATGCATCCATAATCGTCACATTGCTGCGATCCAATTCAGCTACTGCCGATGCAACCAAGTTTTGAATGGCACCTACAGATTGTGAGCTAAGTTTTTTATTACCCGTAAGTTTTAACATCACCGCAGCGGAAGCTTTTCTATCACGCTCAGCAAAAGCTGATTCTTTGGGCAAAACCAAATGTACGCGGGCAGCTGATACAATGGGCAAAACTTCAATCGTACGCGCCAATTCCACCTGCATAGCCCGCTGTAAGTTTACTTTTTGCGTAAAATCACTCACACCAAACTCATTGGCACGATCAAAAATCTCAAAACCTTCACCATTGCCTGGCATCATATCTTCACCAGCCAGCTTCAAGCGCACCGCATACACTTGGTCTTCAGGCACTAACACCGTACCCGAACCTTGTAATTTATAGGGTATTTTCTCTTTCTGTAACAATTCGACAATCGCTGCAGCATCTTTTTCATCCATGCCTGAATACACAGTGCGATATGGGCTTTCAGAAGACCAAAGCATCAACCCCACAAAACCAGCAAACATCAGTGCCGCTGCCATAAATAAAATGGCACGTCGATTTTTTATCAACGCATTTTGCACCTGCGATACAGGCGCTTCACCACTCACTTGACCCGTAAGAACTTCTTGTTGCCCTGCGGGTGCTGCATTTGGGTTGGTGCTTGGAGTCAGTCCTTCAGCCATTTCTTTTCCCCTTAACTATTCTTTTCTTACTTCTTTGAGAACTTTTATGTTGTTTGAAAGCTGTTCGCCCAAGGCATGCGTTGCCACTTATAGTAGCGCTATTAACAAAACGGATAACGCAGGCATAAAAGCTTTGAAGCGACATAAACTAAACTTGCATACGGATGACTTCGCGATATGCATCCATCATTTTATTTCTCGCAGCTAACATCAATTGAAAAGATAAGCCGGCTTGTTTCATAGCAATCAAGGATTCCGACATATTGCCTTCGCCTGTAACAGCCAAATGTTCCGCCTGTTTCGAAGCTGTCTTCACATCCGTATTCATATCAGTGGCATACTGCTTGAGCACTTCTGCAAACTGCCCTTTACCGCTTGAACTTGATTCTATTGGTGCATTACCAAGGCTTGGTTTTGCATTGTATGGACCATAACTTTGAATATTCATAACTAAACTCCTTACTTAACGCAACAGCTCTAAAGCTTTAAGAAACATTCGTTTAGATGCATCCATGGTTGTAATATTGGCTTCAAAACTTCGTGCTGCTGAATTCATATCCACCATTTCTTTAATGGTGTTCACATTGGGCATTTTGACCATACCATTCACATCCGCATCAGGATGAGTAGGGTCATAAACCTCATTAAATGGGCTCATGTCTTTGCTTACTTCAGTTACCCGAACACTTTGCGGCGTATTCCCACCTGATATATGTCCACGAAATACACTGTTAAAATCAGACTTTACACCGACCGTTTCAAACACCACTTGATTTCTACGGTAAGGGCCGCCCTCTTCTGTGCGTGTAGATTCTGAGTTTGCAATGTTTTCAGACACCACGTCCATGCGCGCCCGTTGTGCCGACATACCTGCTGAGCTGATATGCATTGAAGTAAATAAATCATTTGCCATTAGCGGCCTCCATCTTTGATAGCATTGGTGATACCGCTCAACCTACCCTGTATAATTTTCATATTGAGCTCATACATCAACTGATTTTCAGCCAGCATTGCCATTTCATGCTCAACATCCACCGTATTACCATCCATGCGCTGTTCATCTTCAGAGCGATTGAATACACCTAAAGATAAACTTGCGCTGGGTGTATCTTGAATATGTTTAGGGTTTGTGGTGGCTAAAGAATCTGTTTGCGATGCGGATAATTTATTTTTAAAGAAATCAGAGAAATTGCGCTTATCTGCTTTAAAATGTGGTGTATCTGCATTGGCAATATTACTTGAAATCACTGTTTGATAGGTTTCTCGTGCTGCTGCTGCCGCACCAAGGCGTTGAAAGCTACTGGAAAATATACTTGGCATACCCACACTCCTTTAACATAAAGTTTCAAGAGAGAACAAGCAAATAGAGTGCCATAAATCAATATGACACTTAACATCAAGTCTGTTTTTATCGGATAGATGGTGGAAACACTTAAGAATACTGCATTAAAACATTCAATGTAATCGCAGAAGTTCGAGGTTTATCACCGTATAAATAATGTATCGCCAACCCGACAGCAAACTTTAGAAAAAAGTTTCACCTACAAAGTGACCCATAAGATGGCTTATTTATTGCTACGTACTTTTGTCTGAATAATACAATGTGATGTGAGGGTATCTAAACATGCAACAACGGAAGAAACACAACAAACCGTTACAATTTGATAAAAGCCACACAATATTAAGCAAAACACTAGGGAATTCTCAAGCAAGTTATGACCTTGCATCACATATTTGCCATGAATACGTCGAAACATCACTTGAGCAAGTGCTTACCAACCATTTAAAAGCTGGCACACATATTCACCATCTTTTATCCAGCATATCAGCCTGCGAACAACAGCGTTTGCAATATGCCTTTGATAGTGCCAAAACATTACCCATGGAAATACAATTTTCATCTGCCAAAAAAATCATTGATGACTTTAATCATATTCAAGACACTTTGCTTCTGGTTGCCGATCAATATTTTGAGCATATTTCTGTACAAAAAACACATGATATATCTCAAGTACAAGCCGATACGGGCAACCGCAGTATGCTTCACTCTAAACTAGAACAAAAAAGTTACTACGATACCATTCAGAGCAGTATTTCCGCCTGGAACAAAAGTAAAAGCATTGCCATACGCAATTATCACCTAGGGCTTACTGTGCGAACCATCGCCACCTTTCTTGGTGAAGAAGGTGATTGTATTAAAATCAAAATGAATGAGGATATTGCTCGAATATTTGCTATTCACCCCAGCGAACATGCAACCTTTGCCGTTTGTGAAGGTGAAAAAATTCAAGTTCGACTAAGTATTAAAAAAATTGAAGATGGTCATATTTTACTTAGTATTGGTAAAACATTTCCTATTTACGCCGAAAACAGAAAACACCTAAACATTCAAGTCGAAGAACATATCCCTGTCACCATTCGCATGGGGAAAAAGCGCCAACTACATGCCAGACTACACGACTTATCCATTGGTGGCATTGGTATCAATGTACATGGCATCAACCAAGCACCTTACAACATCGGTGATAAGGTCGAGTGTCAACTTACGCTAGGCACCCAACCTGTCACCTTACAAGGCGTTGTTCGTTGGACAGGGAGCAATAACGATGAAGCGCGCATCGGCATTGAATTACAACACAATACAAACTCGCAGCAATTGATACAAAAAGAAGTCTTTCGCATGCAGCGCAATATCATCAATGCAATCAACCAACTTGAGCTTCCTGATAAACTACAAAAAGCACTGGCTTAATTGCCTCACCCCATCATCTTATGCAGCAAATGACTCTTTGCGTAAGATAAGCACTTCATCTTCAACAGCAGTCAGTGCTGTAATTCGGCTCATGGCTGCTTGCAAATTGCCTTCAGTGGTTTCATGCGTCAACATCATGACAGGCACCACCTCACCCGTATCATGCTCTTTTTGCTGCATGGCTTCTAAGCTGATTTGATGGTCAGCTAAAATCGAAGTCACCGAAGCAATCACGCCCGGTTTATCCTGCACCATAATACGCAAGTAATACTCACTTTGCACATCAGCCATAGGCAGAGTTTCAAGCGCTTGACGCTCAGATGGAACATAACCCATGGGGGGTGCCAAAAATTCAACACCATTGGGCAATACACGCGTAATATCCATGATATCAGCAACCACAGCTGATGCCGTTGGTCGCTCTCCTGCGCCGCGTCCGATATAAACCGTATGTTCTACAAAGTCGCCAGACAACATCACAGCATTGTAAGAATCAGATACTTGAGCGATTTGTGTGGATAAAGGCACCAATGTTGGGTGAACACGCATTTCAACATGTGTAACTTCACCATTTTCACCGTGTGGCTTGGCAATACCCAAAAGTTTGATGCGATAACCCAACTCATGCACCGCTTCAATATCTGCCGCACCAATTTTACTGATGCCTTCGGTAAACACTTCATCAAACTTGATATGTGAACCAAATGCCATCGCAGCAAGGATGGAAAGTTTATGCGCTGTATCAATGCCTTCCACATCAAAAGTCGGGTCAGCTTCGGCATATCCCAGCTCTTGGGCTTCTTTAAGCACATCGGCGTAATCTGCACCTTCATTTTCCATTTTGGTTAAAATAAAGTTACATGTTCCATTCAAAATACCATACACAGATTGAATATTATTGGCTGCAACACCTTCTCTCAAAGCTTTAAGACAAGGAATACCACCACCAACAGCCGCTTCAAAACCAATACTTACACCTTTGTCCGCAGCTTGCGTAAACAGTTCTTCACCATGTTTGGCAATCAAAGCTTTATTGGCAGTCACAACGTGCTTGCCTGATGCTAGTGCTGAAGCCACAAAACTACGCGCAGGTTCATACCCACCAATCAATTCCACCACCAAATCCACATCGTCAGCTTTCACCAAGTCTGCTGCATCGTCATACAATGTCACACCCGACAAGTCCAAACCGAAATCACGGTTCAAATCTCTATCTGCTGCGGCAACCAGTTTGAGTGTCTTGCCCAAACGTTTTGCCATCAAAGCTTGCTGCTCAATCAAAATCCGAGCAACACCAAGACCAACCGTACCTAAACCTAAAATACCTACACGAACTTCTTTCATCTTACACTCCACTTCCAGCGTTTAAGAAACTTTTTATACCACGCAATGCTTGGCGTGTTCTGTGTTCATTTTCAATCAAAGCAATACGCACATGGCTATCACCATACTCACCAAAACCAATGCCTGGGCTAACAGCAACACCTGCTTCGGTGAGCATCTTTTTCGAGAACTCAATCGAACCCATGGCTTTAAATTCATCGGGAATTTCAGCCCAAACAAACATGGTTGCTTTCGGGCTTTCCGCCATCCAACCCATATTATGCAAACCTTTAATCAATACATCACGGCGAGACTGATACATATTCCGAATATCTTCCACGCAATCTTGTGGACCATTAAGCGCTGCACATGCTGCAATTTGCAAGGGTTGAAACATACCATAATCCAAATACGATTTAATCTTACCCAGCGCACCTACAATCTCACTGTTACCCACCATAAAACCAATACGCCAACCCGGCATATTATATGTTTTAGACAGCGAATAAAATTCAACGGCCACATCTTTTGCGCCCGGCACCTGCATAATGGATGGACATTGATAATCATCAAAAGTGATTTCCGCATACGCAATGTCAGAAATAATAATTAAGTCGTTTTCTTTGGCGAAATCCACCAACTTCACATAAAAATCCAAATCCACCACTTGTGCGGTTGGATTAGATGGAAAATTAACAATGATAATTTTAGGGCGCGGCCATGAATCTTTGACTGCCTGTTCAATATCCGCAAAATAATCTCTATCTGCACCCATAGGTACATGGCGAATATCCGCACCTGCAATAATAAAACCATAAGGATGAATCGGGTATGCTGGGTTGGGCGATAAAATCAAATCGCCAGGGCTAGTAATCGCCACAGCCAAGTGCGCTAATCCCTCTTTAGAACCAATGGTCACAATCGCTTCGGTTTCAGGGTCTAAGTCCACATCAAACTTGCGTTTGTACCAACCGCAGACGGCTTTGCGCAAGCCATCAATACCCCGCGACACCGAATAGCGATGATTGCGTCCGTCTTGGGCTGCTTCACAAAGTTTATCGATAATATGTTGCGGCGTGGCTTGGTCAGGGTTGCCCATGCCAAAGTCGATAATATCTTTATCTGCGCGACGCAGCTCCATTTTTAGCTGATTCACCTGTGCAAACACATAAGGTGGAAGACGTTTAATTTTCTCAAATTCGCGCATACGTGGATAGAACTCCCCAAAAAATTAACCTCGACTTTATAAGCCGCTTTTTAAACGTCAAACAATTAACTCAAAACTTCATATTTGGACGTAAAACTAACGTCCATTTATCATAACCTTTTGCCAAGTTACCTAAATAGCGATCTTCACCTTGCCAAACCACACCAAAACCTAAAGAGAACGTCAGTTTGTCCTGATGCATGGGCCAATGTTTATCTATAATCAGTGTTTGCCTACTCGGTGCAAAATTAGACTGCAACACATCCAACTGGTACTCAATCCCAATATCACGTAAAAAGGTATCATCAGACTTTTGATAATCAATACGGTTACGTCTTAAGCCTAGCATAAAACTATCCGATATTTCAGGGTGGCTATGAAACTTTGCACCGCCCCTAAAACTCCATGATAAATATTGAACATCTGTTTCACGTTGCCCTTTGATTTTCCACTCAAGCTCCATCCAACGATCTGCAATCAATGTGTTTCGTTGAATATGTTGCGTACCCACACTTAATAAATAACCAATATAACCTTTATTGTCGCCTGTTGTGCTCATCCCCTCAGGCGGCGCAAACCGCAACACCCGACCAGCGAACAATGATAACGCATACGGTTCCTCAAAACCTGTGGTCACTGCCTGCACAAGCTGTATATCAATTTTTTGACTATCCTTACCAGCATACCACGCGTCTTTTAAATACACGTCCAAAATAGGCATAGGATTAATACTTGCTTCAAATACAATGAAGTCAGGCTGTAAACTATTTTTCAAAATTTACTTATAAATATCCAATTCATATTCAAACATTGTTCCATCTGCTGAGAAAGCTTGCATAGGCAAGAAACAAACAAACAAAAACAATAACTTATGTATATTCAACTTACGCCCTCCTTTCTCAACTTTACTGGATATAGGTAGTATCTATCACCATTCAACATAGTGACAGAAATGATAACAGGCAATCTTTGTGCCACTTCACACTTGGCATCACTGCATTGGCTTTGTAGCATTGCGACATGCCTACGATTCAAATACCTGATCAAGAACACATAAACGAAGCTTTAGAGAGTCATACCGACATCAAACCGCCATCCATGTATGAGGTTGTACTCTTAAATGACGACTTCACACCTATAGACTTTGTCGAAGATGTGTTAACACGTTTCTTTAACAAAAATGATGAACAAGCCCAGCGCATTACCATGCAAGTCCATGTTCAAGGGCGTGGTGTGTGTGGTGTATATCCCAAAGACCTTGCCGAAAGCAAAGCTTTACAGGTCGAAAGTTACAGCCGAAAACACAATCACCCACTGCAATGCATTGCAGAAAAAACAAGTTCTAAATAAGCTACCCTGCCCCATAATTAACGGAGTTTTCCTTGCAACTATCTCTTAAAGAGCAAATTTGCCAAGCCTTGCAACACGTTGTTGATGTTTTATTGGCTGACATTGATACGAATAAAACACCCGCTGTTGTCTTAACCCGCCCCAAGCAAAAAGAACATGGTGATTATGCGGTGAATATTGCTATGCCTTTGGCTGGTTTACTCAAACAAAACCCACGCCAAGTGGCAGAAACGATTTTAGCCAAGGTTCAATTCCCTGACGCAGTGGATACCGCAGATATTGCGGGGCCCGGTTTTATTAACATCAAACTCAAAGCGGGTGGTGAAACTGACATTCTTAAAGTTATCCTTGAGCAAGCTGAACACTATGGTTGTTTAGATAACAGCAATGGTGAAGCCGTAAACCTTGAATTTGTATCAGCGAACCCGACTGGCCCTATGCATGTCGGGCATGGTCGAGGTGCTGTTGTTGGTGATGCTTTGGCAAACTTACTCACTGCTCGTGGTTATAAGGTACACAAAGAATATTATATCAATGATGCAGGCAATCAAATTGGTGTGTTGGCAAACTCTGTATGGCTGCGTATGCAAGAGCTACAAGGCATGGACATCACCTTCCCGGATTCAGCATACCCTGGCGACTACATCATTGAAATTGCGAAAGATATTTTAAATACACATGATTTCTCTAGCTTCCAAAATATGGATGAGCACACCCGTTTAAAAGAAATTGGTGTATTATCTGTGGATGCCAACATGGCAATGATTCGCCAAGACTTAAGTCAAATCGGCATTGCCTTTGACCAATATTTTTCAGAAAAAACATTGCATAATTCAGGCAAAGTCAACCAACTCATTGAAAAGCTTGAAGCCGATGATTTGATTTATACAGGTACGCTTCCGCCACCCAAAGGTAAAGAAGTTATAGATTACAAACCTGTAGAACAACGTTTATTCCGTACCACTGATTTTGGTGATGATGTGGATAGACCTTTACAAAAACAAGATGGTACTGCTACCTATTTTGCTGCTGATATTGCTTACCACTCCGACAAGTTTGAACGCGGCTTCAAACATATGATTGATATTTGGGGCGCTGACCACGGTGGTTATATCACCCGCGTGCAAGCAGCCATGAAAGCCTTAACAGGTTTAGAAAAACAACCCGAAGTCTTGTTGGTGCAAATGGTCAATCTCACCCGTAATGGTGTACCGTTTAAAATGAGCAAACGTGCAGGTACTTTTGTAACCCTAAGCGAAGTCGTTGAAGAAGTAGGCAAAGATGCTGTGCGTTTTAATTTCATGACCCGCCGCATAGAAAGCCAATTTGACTTCGACCTTGAAGCAGCCAAAGCCAAAGACGCAGAAAACCCAGTTTATTATGTGCAATATGCGCATGCACGTATTCATGCCGTGCTTCGCAAAGCTGAAGCTGAAGGTATTGCTTTAGCTAAGGCTGATGATGTAAACACCTCACTTCTCACCAGTGATGAAGCTGCTAAACTCATCAAAATGTTACTTGCCTACCCCGAATTATTAGACTCAGCAGCCAACCGCCGTGAACCTTACCGTATTGCAACCTATATCATGCAGTTGGCAGCAGCATTCCATAGTTTTTACCATAAAAACCGTGTGATTATTGACGACCATGAACTCATGCAAGCCCGTTTATTATTGTTGCGGGCAACAGCACAAGTGATCAAAAATGCACTTGCTTTACTCGGTGTCTCCGCCCCGGAGAAAATGTAACCATGGCTGATAAAGACTTTGCTTATACAGAACCCCAAAGTACCAACAATGAGCGTGCAACGGCTCCGTCACAATCCAAAACCAGTTTAATTGCTATTTTAGCTGTCATGTTTGCCATTGTATGTTTTACAGTTGGTTTCTTCATGGGTGAAAAGCATGGTCTAGAAAGTAATAAGGGCAATCAATACGAAGCCTTGATGAAAAAGTTGGAAAAACAGCAACAAAAAATTGAAGTCTTCAAAAAAGAAGCCGCCAAAGCAAAACAATCCGAGGCCGCAACATTACAACTGGGCGAACTTACCTTTTACACTGAACTTCCCAACCAATCTATCACACCAGAGCCACTTACAGCTAAAGACTCTGCGTCTAAACCAAAACACACAAAAGCACATGTTATTATTGATGAACAACAAACGGATCTTGCGCTGACTGAAAAACGTTTAAACGCCATCATTGAACAAGAAATGCGTACACCCACACAGCAATACCGCATCCAAATTGCTTCCTTTAAACAAAATTCTGATGCCCTTAAATTTGTACAGCAACTACAAAAAGAAGATGTAGCAGCAGAGGTGCAACAGGTAAATCTCGCTAACCTTGGTATACGTTACCGTGTCCTGACCACACCTTTTGAACAACGTGAACATGCATTACGTGCCAAAGAACACATTAAAAATAAATTTCATGTGACAGGCATACTCGTCACAGAATGAGTGATTTACGCTTAGAGCAAGCAAAACGATGGCTAGCAGAGCAGTTTTCTCACTTTGACATACAAACATTGGCTGGTGACGCATCCTTTCGCCGTTATTTTCGCGTTTCAACAGCAGAAGAAACCTATGTACTCATGGATGCACCACCTGAAAAAGAAGATGTGTCACCCTTTATCCATATTTGTGAATGGTTATCCCAAAACCAACTCTGTGTACCCAAGATTATTATTCGTGATCAGAGCCAAGGTTTTTTACTGCTTGAAGACTTTGGTGATGTAACGTGGGCTGTTTATTTGAAAGAAAACAGCACCGTAGAACACTTGTTTAAAGATGCACTCCAACAGCTTCACCACTTACAAGCAGCACCCAACACACTCAAACTTCCTTGTTTTGATATCCAACGTATGCAGCGCGAGTGCGACTTGTACTTGGATTGGTATCTGCCTCATATTCAAGGCACAACGCCCAATAGCAAAGAGCGCAAGCAATTTCACAACGCATTACAACCCCTGTTCAAAACCATTCATAGTTTGCCCCAAGCCCCTGTACATCTTGATTATCATAGCCGCAACCTGATGGTTCCAGAAATTGGGCTTCCCTTGGGTATTATCGATTTCCAAGATGCCGTGATAGGCCCTGTCACCTATGATTTAGCCTCTTTATTATATGATTGCTATCAAGATTACCCTGAATCAGAACGCCGCCAATGGAGCCTATATTTCTTTGCAGCTTTGCACGAAAAACACCAAGCCTATTTCCAAGACTTTGAAACATGGCATCAAGCTGTTCGCCTGACTTCTTTGCAACGGCACATTAAAGTTTTGGGTATTTTTGCTAGGCTTGCCCACCGCGATGGTAAAACACATTTTTTAGACGAAATACCCTTAACCTATCAACATTGTATGCAAGAATTAAAGGTCTTATCCCTGCAAATACCCTTGCTAAACGCATAGAAAGTATCATTTAACGATTGCCCAGAAGGCAAGTTTTCTCTATCATGCCCGCTTGAATGAAAAGGAGTAAGCCAGTTGTTTAAACGCATCCTAATTGCTAACCGTGGCGAATGTGCCATCCGTATTATTCGTGCCTGCAATGAGCTAGGCATTGAGTCTGTGGCTGTTTACTCAGATCCAGATAACCATGCATTGCATGTTAAAAAAGCAGACAAAGCCATCTTAATTGGCCCCGATCCTGTTAAAAGTTATTTAAATATTCACCGCATCGTGGATATTGCCATTAAAGCCAAGGTGGATGCTATCCACCCAGGTTATGGTTTTCTTTCTGAAAACCCTGATTTTGCCCAAGCAGTGATTGATGCTGGTATCACCTATATTGGCCCCTCTCCTGATGCGATTAAAAACATGGGCAGCAAAACCAATGCGCGTACTGCGATGCTGGCTGCTGGAGTACCTTGTATTCCTGGTACTGAAGCATCTTTGGTTAGCGTTGAAGAAGCCGTAGAAACAGCACAAGCTATGGGTTACCCCGTCATGCTTAAAGCTGCTGCTGGTGGCGGCGGACGCGGCATTCGCCGTTGCGACAGCGATGCGGAAGTGATTGAAAACTATGAGTTAACTACCAATGAAGCCATGACAGCTTTTGGCAACGGCGAACTATTCATGGAAAAATGTATTCTTGAGCCTCGTCATATTGAGTTTCAAATTTTGGCCGACTCACATGGCAATTGTGTACATTTGTTTGAACGTGATTGTTCGATTCAACGGCGTAATCAAAAGCTGATTGAAATTGCCCCATCCAATTATATTACCGATGAACTGCGTACAAAAATGGGTGAAGTTGCCGTGCAAGCAGCATTGGCTGTGGGATATGAAAATGCAGGAACTGTTGAGTTCTTAGTTGATAAAAACCATGACTTCTTCTTCATGGAAATGAACACACGTTTGCAAGTTGAGCACACCATCACCGAAGCTATTACAGGCGTAGATATCGTAGCACAACAAATTGCGATTGCTGCAGGCGAACCACTGCCGTTTAAACAAGAGGATTTAAGCTTTAAAGGCAGTGCGATTGAATTCCGCGTCAATGCAGAAGATCCACAAAATGGTTTCTTTCCGAACCCAGGCAGAATAACGCGTTATCATTCTCCTGGTGGCCCTGGTATTCGCGTGGATGGTTGCGTCTACCCAGGTTACACCATTCCCCCGCATTATGACTCCATGTGTGCCAAGCTGACTATTTGGGCACCCGATTGGGAGCATGCTGTGATGCGTTCACAACGCGCCCTGAAAGAATATGATATTCGTGGCGTAAAAACCACATTGGCATTTTACCGTAACATTGCCCAATCGGATGTATTCCTTAAAGGTCAGTTTGATACAGGTTTTATGGATAACCACGCTTATTTACTTGATTATAAAGCATTTGAAGCACGTGAAGATATTGCAGCAGCCGTGGCAGTTGCCATTGCCGCACACGCTGGACTGTAGGAAAAGGATTTAAAGAGATGACACAAGCAAAGAAAAAACTAGCGATTACTGAACTTGCCTTGCGCGACGGTCACCAATCATTGTTGGCAACCCGCATGCGTTTGGATGATATGTTACCCATCTGCGAGAAAATCGACCAAATTGGTTATTGGTCAGTTGAAGCTTGGGGTGGAGCAACATTTGACACCTGTCTTCGCTACCTCAAAGAAGGTCCTTGGATTCGTTTGCGTGAGTTAAGCAACGCCATGCCCAATACGAGAACCCAAATGTTACTTCGTGGTCAAAATCTACTGGGTTACCGTCATTATGCTGATGATGTAGTACGTAAATTTGTCGATATGGCATCTGCCAATGGTGTGGATGTATTCCGCACCTTTGATGCCATGAATGACCTACGCAACGTGCGTACTGCCATTGCCCAAGTGAAAGAAAATGGCAAACATGCTGAAGGTACGATTTGTTACACCACCAGCCCTGTACATAATTTGGCTTATTTCGTTGATTTAGCCAAAGGTTTTGAAGATATGGGTTGCGATACCCTTGCCATCAAAGATATGGCTGGTTTATTAACCCCAGTTGCCACCAAAGAGCTTATTTTAGCGCTGAAAAATGCAGTGAATATCCCTCTTCACCTTCACTCTCACTCCACTTCAGGTGTTGCCGAAATGGTGCAATGGGAAGCCGTTCACGCAGGCTGTGATATTATCGACACTGCCATTTCACCGCTTTCAGGAGGCACATCCCACCCTGCAACTGAATCTATGGTCGCAGCCTTTGCCGAAACTGAATATGACACAGGTCTTAATTTGGCTGCGCTTCAAGATGTAGCGGCTTATTTCCGTGATGTTCGCAAAAAATATGCGCGTTTTGAATCCGATGTCACTCGTGTGGATACCCGCGTGTTTGTCAATCAAATCCCTGGCGGCATGATTTCTAACCTTGCCAACCAGCTTAAAGAGCAAGGCGCACTGGATAAAATGGATGAAGTTTTGAATGAAATCACCAATGTTCGCAAAGACTTTGGTTACCCATCCTTGGTCACGCCAACCAGTCAAATCGTCGGCACTCAAGCCGTGCTTAACGTAGTCTCTGGCAAGAAATACAGCGTAATTACCGAAGAAACCAAAAACTACCTCAAAGGCATGTATGGCAAAGCATTAGGCGAAATCAATGCTAAAGTTCAGAAGAAAGCTTTGGGTGATGAAGAAACCATTAGCGTTCGCCCTGCTGATTTAATTCCTGATGAGTTGGATGCCTTAACCCGAGAAGTGGGTGACCGCGCCAAGTCTGTGGAAGATATTTTGTCTTATGCCATGTTCCCAACAATTGCTTTGGAATTCTTTGCAGAACGCGAATCAGGCAACTTTAAACCTGAGCCTTTAGAGCTTGAAGAAGCCGCCGCACCAACCGCCGCTGCTGCACCAGCTCTCGCCCCAACCGAATTCAACATCACCATTCATGGTGAAGAATACCACATCAAAATTGAAGGTACGGGTCATGTTGAAGATGACTTGAAACCATATTACATCAAAGTTGATAATGTATTGGAAGAAGTTTATTTGGAAACATTGACTGAAATGGTACCGACGCTAGATGGTCGCGGCATTGATGCTGGCAAAGTATCTAAAGGCTCTAAACGCCCGAAAGCACGCAATGACAGCGATGTCACCACACCCATGCCTGGTCGCATTGTGGCAGTCAATGTCAAAGAAGGTGATACAGTTGAAGCTGGTGATACCGTGGTAACTGTTGAAGCCATGAAAATGGAAAATCCTGTGCATGCACCTGTTGCTGGCATTGTTAAAGCTATTTATGTGGTTGAAGGTGATACCGTCAACCCTGATGAATGTTTGATTGAGATTGGCTAAAACCTCTCTTTAACCATCAAAGCCTTGCTTAAATTTTATTTGAGCAAGGCTTTTTTTATGAACAAAGGATACAATGATGTTTGGATTTAGTAAAAAACGAAGAACCGCCGCAGCCCGTCATATCTTGGTTGCCAATGAAGCCGAATGCCAAAAACTTAAACAAGAGATTGAAGCAGGTGCAGACTTTGCAGAACTTGCCGCCAAACATTCCACCTGCCCATCATCAGCAAAAGGTGGCGATTTAGGTACATTTCGCGAACGTGCCATGGTCAAAGAATTTAATGATGTGGTATTTATTGCCGAACTCAATCAAGTCCATGGCCCAGTGCAAACCAAGTTTGGTTATCATTTGATAGAAATTAGCAAACGAAGTAACTAATTCTTATAATATACCTTTAAACATTGATGTTGTTCATCCAAAATAAGCAGCACATCAGCAGCTTGAGGCATTGTAGCAAACCCATGTCGGGTTAATCGCTCATAATGTGCCATAAATCGTCTTAACGCCTTATCATTCATGCCTAATCTTGTTTTCTGAGCAAAAGTCTCCACTTCCTGCTGCTTTCGCCAAGCAAACACCGATTCAAAACTTGGCGCTTTTAAATAAATTGTTTTATCTATCATTTGAAATAACTGCTGGTAGTCAGCCGTCAGTGCATCATTCACCTGCTTGCGCCAAATGCCTTGTTTATCTTCGTCAGCTTCAAGTTTATTGATAGGTTTCAGCAACGCATCATCACTTTGCGGTGTAAGACTCAAACACCAACCTTCAAACAACACAATATCTACAGGTGTTTTACAACGTTCCCAATCGTGTTGAGGTTTGGGGTTATCGGTTTGTTTATCAAAACGTGGCAACAGCAATTCACCCTGCCCGCCTTTAAGCTGTTTCAATATTTGAATGCCTAAGTTTACATTATGCGTCGTTGGCACACCACGCGCAGCAAACAATGGGTGAATAGATGCTGCAAGTGTTTTTCGTTTGTTTTGGTTAAGATATAAATCATCCAATGAAAGCAAAGCAACGGAGTACCTATTACGAAGCAAAACTTTCAGCTGTCTAGCCAACGTCGATTTACCCGTACCCTGCGCCCCACTGATACCAATAATCAGCGTGGCATCTGCTTGTTTTTGCGCATCAATCCATGCTACAAGCTCTTTGCTCAGCATCATTAACCCATCAGGTTTTGCGTTCAAAACAATGTACCCACACTTGCGCATCATCCTGCCAATTCATGCCTTTATGCATATTCAAAATCAAACTTTTATACGCATCAAACGATGGATAACCCTCAGCTTGCGCGCTTTCATCGTCCATATCACCCAAAGTTTCCCGTTTTAAGTCAGTCGCGATAAAGCTCACACCATCAAGCTCAAATGTTTCACCAGGATAGGCATACACGCCATCACGGCGTTGTTCTGTCTTTTTGCCTGCCAGTGCCGCCGTAACCAACTTAGGATGGCGAACCAGCCTATCGATAACACATGTTTTTTCAGGATACTCACTCATTGACGCTCCGCTTCTAAGCCTTTGTTATACATGATAAAAATAAAATAATGATTGCAAATTATCTCTATTCATGTTATAAACTAAATCGCTCGTGGAGCATACTTTAAAACAAGGAGAACATTCATGCTAGGAAGACATCAACGTACAACTGCAAAAGAAAGAACCTTGGTTACACCCGAATTCAAACAAACCCACAGTTTCCACACCCACGAAAAAAGAAGACTCAAAAGAGCAATGAACAAACGCATGAGACAAGCGCTTAAACAAGAAGTCGCCTCTTAGCGTTTCATAAACATAGATAGCTCATTTTTTTAATAACCTAAGCCCTCCAACCGAGGGCTATTTTTTTGCTCAACAATACAGTTCTTCAAATTTCAACATCTTACATGTCCCTCATATACCACGGTCGCAAAACTTGTTCGCCATCAAGTGCGTTTTGCAGTTGTGCCAACAGTTTTGTTTTGTCTTTAGGTAAGTTTCCAGCCAGAGCAAATGCATTCGAAGCATGATTGGAACGGAAAATCACAGGTTTTGGTGGGTTTAAACCGCGAATCAAACGCAGCTGTTCTTCAAGAATAGCCCTTCATTAGGGATTTCAAAAGGCTCGCCATATTTACTTTGGAATTCTTTAATCATATCAGGTTCTAAATGTAGCTGTAGCGTAGACAAATACGTGATAGGCGCACGATTCAACAGCTCTATTGTGCCATCAATGTGTTCCTGCCCATGATGCTTACCACCCAAGCCCAAAATCACCGTGCCAGACACCTTTAAACCTGCTTCATGTGCCTTAAGCATCGCATTGGCAATGCTTTGCTGACTCGCACCTTTGGTAATTTTCTTCAAAATCAAGTTGGAGCCCGATTCAATGCCAAGGTAGAGAAGCTTTAGCCCTTTTTCTTTTAACAATCGCAATTCATCCATGCTTTTGTTCAAAATATTACTAGGGGTAGTATAACACGACACCCGAGATAACTTTGGCAATGCAGCTTGGAGCGCATCAAGTATGGCAATCAAATCATGCGTAGGCAGACAAAAAGCATCGCCATCTGCTAAAAACACCCGTCTTGCATCAGGCAAGCTTTGGGCAGCTTGTTGAATATCGCAAACCACCTCCGCAAGCGGTCGCTGGCTATACACCTTGCTTCGATACATAGCACAAAAGCTGCACTGGTTAAAACTACAGCCCAGCGTCACCTGAATAATCAGGTTATTCCCCTCACTGGGCGGTCGGTATAAAGGCATGTGATAATTTAGTGGCATATCAATCTCAGTATCGTTTAAAAGCTATTACCTCAATGGTTTTAAAGGGAAATAAATATCAGTAATCAATTCAGCCTCTAACACTTCGGGCACGACATTCATATATTCAAAAAAGAGTGCTGAATCACGTTTCATTTCATTACTATTGGGCAACCAAGTACGATAAAGCGCATTGACCTTCTGCCCCAACTTATCATGTGAACCTCTGTGACGCAGCTTGGCATAACGACCACCTGGAATGGCTTTGTTGACCACGCCATAAGCATTCTCAGCAATATTCATATCCACTTCACCACAAACATCAAAGCGAAACTTTTGCGCAGGTCTAGCCTCGGGATTACTGTAGGCAATGCCAAAGGTTCGTTTCTTGGCAACAGGTGAGCAGCCACTTTCTTTACGCCAAGCTCTGAAAGCCTCAACCGATTCTGCTAATGTCTCAGGGTTATCCAAATGCTCTAATGCTGCGACTTTGATGGGTTTTATATTTACAATATCAATTCTCATATGCAGTAATACTATTTTATTTCCAAAGCAATGAACACATGAAGTCCATGCTATTTAATTTTACAATAACCTTCGCATGGCTAAAGTGTCGTATGATTCATTTGTCATTGATAAAATAAGAGGCGGTTCATCAACCCTATGCTAAAAACATTCCGAATTTTAAGTATGGTTGAAGGTTTATCGCTGATTGCATTGTTATTTATCGCTATGCCTGCCAAATATCAGTACGGCATCGACCTTGTCAAATTCGTTGGCCCCGTTCACGGTATATTATGGCTTGCCTACCTTCCCTTGCTGGATATGACCAACCGACAACAAAAATGGCCATCTTCCATGCTAAGCATTGCCTTTATTACATCGGTTCTGCCTTTCGGATGCTTTTATCTTGAAAAGAAAATCAGAGCACAGAGTTTAGTCCCTAATGAATCAGCCTAAGTCACTTCAACAAACAGCAACAAAATGAGGATACACCCATGAGTGAAGTGGTACCCAAAAACTGGACAGGCAGCTAAGGTATAAACGTTGCTCATTTGAATCATGCCGCAAGCGGCAATTGCAGTCCATCAAAATAGACTGAATTTGGTGTTTGGTCATCAAGTCCTTGATGCCTTCTCGTTGT
>JAUZQX010000041.1 GCA_030950765.1 Ghiorsea sp. | reverse complement strand
GGGTGTGATGGGCGGCGATATTGCAGCATGGTGCGCGATGCAAGGCATCAAAGTCACGTTGCAAGACCAAGATATGCAGGTGATTGCCAGAGCCATCAAACGGGCAGCAGCTTTGTTTCAAAAGAAACTACGTGAGCCAAGGTTGGTGCAAGCAGCATTGGATAGGTTGACTCCTGACCTTGCAGGTTTGGGCATTGCCCAAGCAGATATGGTGCTTGAAGCCATTGTGGAAAACTTGGAAATTAAACAATCACTGTATCAAAACATTGAACCGAAAATGAAACAAGGGGCGGTGCTTGCCACCAACACCTCGGGCATCCCTATGGATGATTTGGCAACCGTGCTCGCCGTACCTGAAAGACTGGTCGGCATTCATTTCTTTAATCCTGTGGCGAAAATGAAACTGGTGGAAACCATTGCGGGGCAAAAAACAGCAAAAGAAACATTGGATATTGCGCATAGTTTTGTCACCCAAATACGCAAACTTCCGCTGCCTGTGAAAAGTTCGCCAGGTTTTTTGGTTAACCGCATTTTGATGCCGTATTTGATGGAAGCTGTGAAGATGGTGGACGAAGGTAAACAGCCTGAATGTATTGATAAAGCAGCGACTGATTTTGGTATGCCTATGGGCCCGATTGCCTTGGCAGATACCGTAGGTTTGGATATTTGTTTGGCGGTTGCCCAAGATTTGGTGGATGTAACAGGTGATAAAGTACCTGAATTCTTGCAAACATGGATAGAGCAAGGACGTTTGGGCATCAAATCAGGACAAGGGTTTTACCGTTATAACAAAGGTAAAACCATCATGAATAAAGCCAATGTATCCAGTAAAGAACAGCAAGACATCACGGATAGACTCATCACCAGAATAGTGGATGAAGCCAAGCGTTGTTTGGATGAAGGCGTGGTGGCAGATGCTGATTTGTTGGATGCTGGTATGGTCTTTGGTACAGGTTTTGCCCCATTCCGTGGCGGGGTGATGAAGTATGCCGCAGACGAAGGAAAGTTATGAAGGAAGTTGTTTAATGGTGTAGCGCAGCAAGTGGTTTGACGGAGGTGTATGATGAACACAAATAATAAACCGATTTTATATCGTGAAAGTGAAGTGGAAACATTGCATGGCTTATTTTGTGAACGTGTGCGCCGAACACCCGATGCTTTGGCATATCGCTTTTACGACGCATCCGATGAAACATGGCAGGATATATCATGGCAAGATATGGCAGCGCGTGTGAATGCTTGCGCCAGTGTGCTTAAGAAGCTGGGTATGGTGGAGCGTGATAGGGCAGCGATTTTGATGGAAAATTGTCCTGATTGGATTGTCTCAGACCAAGCTGCCTTATCATTAAATATGATTACAGTGCCGCTGTTCTATAATGATAGACCAGAAAACATGGCGTATGTATTGCATGATTCAGGGGCGCGAATTTTATTTGTTGACCATGAAGAACATTGGATAAAATTGCAGCCAACATTGCAAGACCATACCTTGGAAGTTGTAGTTTTGGTGAAAACGTTAGCTGTGTTATGGAAAAAAGATGGTGAGCGTCAAGACCTTGGGCATCAAGATATACCCGCTAGTCTGGCTACGATTGTTTATACCTCAGGCACGACAGGACAACCCAAAGGTGTGATGTTATCCCATCAAAGTATCTTGGAAAATGCCAGCGCTGCGTATGCGGTGTCGAATGTTTATGCCAGTGATACATTCTTGTCTTTTCTGCCTTTATCACACGCGTTTGAGCGTACGGTGGGTTATTATTTACCCATGCTTTCAGGGGCAACGGTGGCGTTTGCGCGTTCTATTCTCACGTTGCAGGAAGATTTGGTGAATATTTCGCCAACGGTGATGGTGACTGTGCCGCGTATGTTTGAAAAAATTGATGCAAGATTGGAAGAAAAATTGGCGCAAGCATCCAAGTTTAAGCAAGGTTTGGTCAAGCTGGCTGAAGATGTTGGTTTTCGTCACTTTGAAATTCAACAAGGCAAAAAGTGTTGGCATATCAATCAACTGTTGTATCCATTGTTGGATAGAATGGTGGGCAGCAAAGTGCGTACATCGTTGGGTGGTCGTTTACGGGTGGCAGTTTCAGGCGGTGCGCCCTTATCGACATCCATTGGTCGCCGTTATTTGGGTTTTGGTGTACCGATTATTCAGGGTTATGGTTTAACCGAATACTCGCCCGTGGTATCGAGCAATAGTTTGGAGAGGAATAACCCCTCATGTGTAGGTGAGCCACTGCAACATACTCAAGTGAAAACAGATGTAGAGACAGGTGAGCTTTTAATCAAAGGGCATGGTGTGATGCTGGGTTATTGGCAACAAGCTGAAGCGACCGATGAGATGATTGATGATAAGGGCTGGTTGCATTCAGGTGATGTGGCGAAGGTTGTTGATAATCAAATCTATATCACAGGTCGCATCAAAGATATATTGGTCTTATCCAATGGTGAAAAAGTACCACCAACTGATATTGAAGATGCCTTGCTCAAAGATACTTGGGTTGACCAAGTGATGGTAGTGGGCGAAGG
>JAUZQX010000040.1 GCA_030950765.1 Ghiorsea sp. | reverse complement strand
CACAGCTTCAATCGGTCTTTTATTCTCTACAACCTCTCGTAAGGCCTGAATTAACACGTTGGTCAAATTGATTTGAGCATCGGTTGGATTAAACACATGGTCAAATTCCTTATTTGCGTAAGAAATGATAGCTTTATTACTTATATCAATTTTAAACTCGGCAGCTAACCTGTTAAACAATTTTTCTTGAATATAATATGCAAGTTTTAACCTTTGAATATCGGTTGGGCTTGCATCAACAGCATACAAAAGTGGAGGAACATTATTGAGCAAATCAAGCTCTGTTATGCTATCTCCATCCAAAGTGGCTACACTTAACAAAGTTAAACTTTCTTTTCTATCAACCTCTAGGTATGAGAAAGCATAGTATCCTACTGCCACACACAAAATCACTACACCAGAGATAATTGGTTTTTTCACTTCGAACTCCTCTTTCACTTCAATACAACTGTACTTTGCAAAGTCGCACCATTATGAAGTAATTCATATAAAATGTTTCCACTTATAGGAATTACACCAGTATTACCAGCCAAGCCTATAGAACTCAATTCTACGATCCCAGTTACACTAGAATCATTGCTATCATACAAATAGTTCCCGGGTAAAATAGCGTACACCGAGTTAGGGACTGCTAGTCCACTAATACTATTCTGCGTCGGCATCTGTACGGAGGCATCGGGCATCGGGGTCAAGTCTTGCAATCATACATTTACCCTCCTTATGCCCATGCCTACCTTAATTCAAAATGAAAAAACTACAATAAAATGTCGTATTGCAAGACTTGACCCCGATGTTCTTATGTACGGCAGAATATGCCAGTGTTTTACTGAAATATCATCAAGAAACAAAGCTCTCGAATATCTCCTTAATGATAAACTAGTCACGCATATCAAAGAACTTTCTTAAACCAACGAACAAGCTCTCGCCAAAAAGTCCATTCTATCTACACCAAAAAATATTTGTGGACGTGTTTCGCCGTGTAATACAAAAGTTGGCACACCAAATGCACCAGCTTTTAAGGCTTGCTGAGTATTTTCATCCAACTGCTGTTTGCTTTGATTGTGAGCAAGGGTTTTCCAAGTTTCTGGTAGTTGTTTCTGTGTAAAAATATCATCCAGCCATGTTTGCTCGCGTGTGTTCACGTTTCCCGACCAGATGGCTTCAAACACAGCTTTGCAAAACAATGCCCTGTCCTCACCTTCTAAAACCATGGCAATATACATTGCAGGGCGACTATCAAAAGTACCCGGGCGAATCATTTTGAAAGGTACTTCCAAATAATCTGCCCAACGTTTTAAGTCACGTAGAGAATACAGCGCCTTGTTTTTGATGCTCGCAGGTGGAGTGTTGCCTGAAAGTTTGATAAGTTTAGGTAAGTTCACTGCAACCCAATTGATTTTCACATCATGTTCAGCTTCAAACTTATTCATTTGTGTCACCGCTAAATAAGTATAAGGGCTAATAAAATCAAAGTAGAAATCGATTTTTTTCATAAACTCACTTTACAGGGTAAGTATAAAAACACCAGTCACTTTTAACTGCGCCCATACTCTCGTACAAAATTTGTGCTTGCTTATTATCTGGTACAGTCACCCATTGCAAACGGGCTGCACTTTTGGCTTTGGCAAAATCAGCAGCATGATTAATGAATGCACGAGTCCTGCCCTCTGCTCTCTGGCAAAGTATATAAATCATTGAGCACAGCGACTTTGCCCGTGATACTGGAAGCAAAAGAGAAGTATACCGTAGCAAAAGCCACTGCCTTACCACCTTTTTTATATAAGAACAAACAACCTTTATCACTACTTTCACTAAATTGGCTAAAAAAATTCATTCTTTTTATCATCAATGTTTTGCACATGATAAAATTCCAAATATGCGCGCATCAGAGGTAGCAGCTCAGCTAAATTTTTACCCGATACAGCTTCAATCAATTTAAATCTGCTCTCTGGTTTTATGAAACTCGATTTCTGGATGCTGCTCTTCAGTATAGCTTAATTTCCAAGCTGATGGTGCAAGGTAAGTTAAGAAACCATCACCATCTTCAGCCAAATTGGCATCAAACAGTTTTTTGAAGGCCGCTAATTTCTTCTCATCTTCACATGTCACCCAACGCGCCACCTGAAAATCAGTGCCTACATAATCAGCATCAACTTTGTATTCGGTTTTAAGCCTTGCCACAGTCACTTCAAACTGCAATACACCCACAGCACCTAGAATATAGTCACCACCCAAAAAGGTGCGAAATACTTGTACTGCACCCTCTTCGGACAACTGAATCAAACCTTTGTGCAATTGTTTACGTTTTAAAGGGTCATTCAAGCGAATACGACGGAACATTTCAGGTGCAAAGTTGGGCACACCAGTGAATTTTAATACTTCTTTGCTGGTAAACGTATCACCAATCCTAATTGTGCCATGATTGTGAATACCAATGATATCACCCGCATAAGCTTCTTCCACATGCGCCCTGTCTTGCGCCATAAAAATGGTCGCATTGGGGATTTTAATGTCTTTACCCAGCCTATGATGACGAACCGACATACCCTTGCTGTACTTACCTGAACATAAGCGGAAGAAAGCAATTCTATCCCTATGTTGTGGGTCCATATTGGCTTGAATTTTGAAGCAAAATGCGGAAAAGTCTTTTTCTGTGGGTTCAACCACACGCTCCACGGCGGCTCTGGGCTGCGGGTGCGGCGAAAACTCAACAAAAGCATCAAGAAGCTCACGAACACCAAAGTTGTTAATCGCCGAACCAAAAAACACAGGCGTTTGGCTTCCCTTCAAAAACTCTTCCAAATCAAACGGATTCGCTGCCCCTTCTAGCAATTCGATTTCTTCTCTTAATTCATCGGCTTGGCTACCCAGCAGTTCATCCAATTTTGGGTCTTCTAAATCATCAATGGCAATGGCATCCGTAATATCGTCCGTGCCTGCTTTAAACAAATGAAGCTGCTTTTTATATAAATTATAAACACCCTTAAAGGCTTTACCCATACCAATAGGCCAAGACAAAGGCGCACATTCGATTTGTAGTTTTTCTTCGATGTCTGCGAGTAAGTCCAAAGGCTCTAGCCCTTCACGGTCGAGCTTATTTATAAAGGTGATGATGGGTGTGTTACGCATACGGCACACTTCCATGAGTTTAAGCGTCTGTCCTTCCACACCTTTACCCGAATCAATCACCATCATGGCAGAATCTACTGCCGTGAGCACACGATATGTGTCTTCAGAGAAATCTTGGTGACCAGGGGTGTCGAGTAGGTTGATTTCGTAGTCTTG
>JAUZQX010000004.1 GCA_030950765.1 Ghiorsea sp. | reverse complement strand
GGATTCCACACAATGCTGGATTGGCTGCCTTGTTTAGTAATAGAAACACTACGATTCAACACTTTATCTTGAATCACCACATCACTGCTTTGGTTGATATAAATTCTATCTACTTCTTGCTCAAAATGCACAGCACATTGTTGGATTTCGCGTTGATAACCTTCTAATTTATCGAGGTATTCAATGCCATTCAGACCTTGCACTTCAATCTTTCGTACATCTTGAACATGGAAATATGTGTGCAATGCTTCGCTTAATTGAACAGGAACACTGCTTTGATTGGTCGTGATCAATTCAATGTTTAAGCTGCGACCAAATACCACTTTGATTTCAACTGGCGTATCGTAAACCCATTGTGGTGTTCGCGTATCTGACAAACGCATCACCACTTCAATTTCACCACCTGCCAATTCAGAAGTGCTAACCAGCTCCCAATCGGCAGTTCGGGCAAAGCCATGCGCTGCAAACGTGGATTCCGTGGCATGGTCGCCAAACCACGGCCAGCAAATTGGAATGCCACCACGGATAGATTTACCCTTCTCCAGCTTGGCATCAGGCGATAACCACAACACAGGTGCTTCACCTCTGGGCTGCCAAGTCATCACATGTGCGCCTTGCAGCGCCATGCTCGCAGTACAAAGCTCACTGCGTATATCAATGATTATAAAACCATTGCCTGCATCTCGAAAGCTAAGTTTATCTTGAATACCAAATGTCTTGGTTAACTGATTTTTATCCATGCTGTTAAACTTGTGAAACAGTGTTGATAACTTCAGTCAAGCCAAGTTTAACTTGTTCACCTGTGCTTAGGTTTTTCAGCATGAGTTGATTAGCTTTCATTTCATCTTCGCCAATGGTGACCACAAACCTTGCCCCTTCACGGTCTGCCATTTTAAATTGCCGCTTGGCACTACCACCACCACAATGAATGACGGTTAAACCTGCTTGACGAAGTTTGGCTGCTTGTTGCAAGGCATAACCTGCCACTACATCACCCAAAGCGACGACCGCAACATCAGGTTGAGCCGCTTCAATATCAGGCAACAACATTTCCAAACGTTCAATACCTGCAGCAAAACCAATCGCAGGTGTTGCAGGGCCTCCCAAGGATTCGACTAAACCATCATAACGCCCACCAGCCAGCACCGTGCCTTGCGCACCAAGTTTGTCGGTGATGAACTCAAAAGCAGTGCGATTGTAATAATCCAAGCCACGTACAATGCGCGGGTTGATGGTATATTTCACGTTTAATGCATTTAAACCTGATTGAAGACCTGAAAAATGGGTTTCACAACCTTCGCACAAGTGATTGACCATCTCAGGTGCATCGGTGAGCGCCTCTTGGCAGGTTTGCACTTTGCAATCGAGCACCCGCATGGGGTTACTGCCCATGCGTTCATGACATGTTTCACACAAGGCATCTTTTTTACTCTGCAAGAATGTAAGCAAAGCTTCGCGGTATGAAGGGCGGCATGTTGTGCAACCCAAGGAGTTGATTTCAAGGCGTGTTTGTTCAATGCCCAGTGTATCGAGGAAACGCTGTGCCATAGCTAAAACTTCCGCATCTTCAACGGCAGCTGATGCACCAAAAAATTCAGCACCAATTTGTTGAAATTGTCGCAATCTACCTTTTTGCGGACGCTCTCTACGAAACATTGGTCCCATATAAAACCAGCGCTGTGCGCCAGCGCGGGTTAAACCTGCTTGCAAATAAGCACGCACTGCACCTGCCGTACCTTCGGGACGAAGACAAATATTGTCCCCACCCTGATCTTCAAAAGCATACATTTCTTTGGATACAATATCAGTTTTTTCACCCACGGAGCGTACAAACAATGCTGTTGGTTCTAAAATGGGTAGGCGAACTTCGGCAAAGGCATAAGATGAAAACACATCTCTGGCAACTTCTTCAATGTGCCGCCACTTACTGACTTGCGCGGGCAAACCATCGTGAATGCCGCGAATACTTTGTAATTTTTGCTTTGCCATGATGAATTACCCGTTATTATTCTTAATCATATAGTGTTCGCCGCAAACTATACGCCAAACACTGACAATCAACAAAAGGGAAATCATGGCAAAGAAACTTGATGCATTAATTACACTTGTTGCAATGTTGAATGAAAATGACGACGTTTTTCTTTTAAAGCGAAAGTCAGATGTACATTGCCCAGATGTATGGTCATTTCCTGGCGGAAAAATTGAAACTTCAGAGACACCTTTAGACGCAGCCGTGCGTGAGCTAAAAGAAGAAACGGGAATTAAAGGACGCTTGTGGCGGCATATCGGCAAACACAGTCATGCTTATGATGACCGTCATCTTGCTTTTTACTTTTTCTTTTGTCGTACACCGAAAAACATGCCAAAAGAGACCACATTAAACACTGAAAGTGCGTATATGTGGTGCCCTATTCAGCAGTTAAAAGAATTAAACATGCCGAAAGCTAACCAAAACCTCATCAGCATGCTTATGGATTGTTACGACCAAGATTTATGTCCTACTTCATAGATCCTGTTTCTACTTTACGGAAACCAGCCTGACGAAACAAGGGTTCACACCTTAAATTGTCACCTTGCAACAATACGATACTTTTTGTCTCAGGATGTTTATATACCAATGGTTTGCCATCGCTTGCGCAAGATGCAAGTAATGCAGCTACCCCAGCCAATAAAATCAAACGTTTTACTCTCATAACTTATCTCCTTCTAAACAGCTTACCTACTCAAGCGTAAGCCATCTAAAAACATGCGTCAACATTCAGCCACTACCTGCGCCCTGCCTGCTTCTTTTGCTTGATACAAACGTTTATCCGCCGCAGCAAGTAATACATCCAACATACCCTTCACCTGTAACCTTTGCTCCAGTTCTTCAAATGATGCTATACCTGCAGAAAAACTAACCGCAACTTCAACACCACAGCAATTCACAGGGGATTCTTTCACCACAGCCAAACTTTTCTCTGCAACATTAACTGCCGTGCTTTTATCCGTATGCGGCAATAAGACCAGAAACTCTTCGCCACCCCAACGGGCAAGCGTATCTGTTGCCCTAAGGTTTGCTTTAATTCGCGCAGCCACTTCACGCAACACTTCATCACCTGCAGCATGACCAAATTGATCATTGACCTGTTTAAAGTGATCCAAATCAATCATCATCACCGAACATGCAATACCATAACGTTTGCAACGCCCTAGCTCCAACTGCAGCTGCTCCAGCATGTATCGTCTATTCACCAAATTGGTTAACACATCATGTGTTGCTTGAAACTCCAAATCATTTTTGGTTTCTTTTAAGTCTGTCACCATGCGCCACATAAAACGTGATGCCGCACCACCAATCACGCCACCTACACCCAAAATATTGGCAGCAACTTCTTCTACCATCTCATTGCCTGTAAGATTAAATACCAAACAAGGTGCCGATGCCAACAAAGCTTCTTTAACATCGGTATAGGTTTTAATACCAAATTCTTTGGCAAGTATGATGCCTGGAGCATGTTCATCCACATCTACCACCGCAATAATGCGCATCAGACCTTCATCTTGGAAGGTGCGCACCATGGCTGCACCATCGCGCCCTGCGCCTAAAATAACTACTCGGCTAGGGTCATCACGCAGGTGTTTTAAGCTGTCAACTGAGTTAAATGTTGTCATAATAACCTCCTTAAGCATATTTTATACCAAAACTGTTAATATAACGCTATCCTTCGCCCATGAGTTTAGATAACAAAAAGAAACGCGAATTAAAATCCCAAGCCCACCACCTTAAAGTGATTATCCAAGTTGGGCAACATGGTGTATCCGAAAATTTAATCGCCGAAACCAACAACGCTTTAGATATTCATGAATTAATTAAAGTGCAAATCCAAAGTGACGATAGAGATGAGCGCAAAGAGGCAGCGGCATTGCTAGCAAAACAGACTCAAGCCGAACTTGTACAAAAGATTGGCAAAATATTTGTCTTCTACCGTAAAAAAAAGGGCGATAAATAATTGTGAGTGGCGCTGAGCAAGTCAAAGATGCTTTAAAGAAAACCTTTTCACCAACACACCTTGAAGTCATCGACGAATCTCACCTGCATGCAGGCCATGAGGGTGCAAAAAGTGGTGGTGGTCATTATGTGGTGCACATCGTAGATGAGGCATTTGTAGGAAAAAACAGAGTGCAACGCCATCGTATGGTCAATGAGGCAACCCAAGGTTTGTTTCCTGCAGTCATTCATGCCTTAAGTATTAAAGCACAAACACCTGACGAAAGTTTATGAGTAAGGCCAAACTTCTTATTTCAGGCTCTGAACATCATGCAGATATGTTGTATATATCTGGTTTATTTGTCCCAGATGCCTTTATTGTTATTGGCTTAGAAGATAGAAGCACAACAACTTGGCATGGTTTATTATCTCCCCTAGAGGTTGATAGAGCCAAGGTTCAATCCAAATTGGATGAAGTACATTTGGACACAGTTTGGCACGATAAAGCTAAAAATAATGGTTGGCAGCGAAGTTTAAGCACTGCCGCAGCAGCCTTTTTACAAGAATGTGATGTTAAAACAATCACTGTGCCTGCCGACTTTCCTTATTTATATGCGCAAGAACTAACCGCATTAGGCTTTGATGTATCACCTAGCCCTGCGAGTTTATTTCCTGAGCGTGTCATTAAATCCGAAAATGAAATAAGCCAACTCACCCATGCCGAAGCATTAACAGCGAAAAGCATGTTACAAGCTGAACAATTTATCGCGGCATGCGGCATCAACAATGATAACTTGGTGACCTTTCCAAGTGACCACGAACGTGCTGGTGAAGTAGTGACATCTGAAGCCATTCGTGCCGTGATTGAAACCTTCCTCATTGGGCAAGGTGCCGTGCCATCACACACTATTGTGGCTTGTGGTAAACAATCTGCCGACCCACACGATATGGGCAGCGGCGAAATTACTGCGCATCAACCCATTATCATTGATATTTTTCCCCGTTTGGTCACGTCAGGTTATTGGGGCGATATGACACGCACCTATGTCAAAGGCAAAGCGTCAACCGAACTCAAACATATGTACCAAACCGTGCTTGAAGGACAAGATATGGGTTTAGATATGGTAGAAGCTGGTGTAAACACGGCAAACATTCACAACAGCATCACTACCCATTTTGATGCCCAAGGTTTTAAAACTGGTATGGTTAACGGTAAACAAGGTGGTTTCTTCCATGGTACGGGCCATGGTGTAGGGCTTGATATTCATGAAGCACCACGTGTATCCAGCAATGGTGCTTTATTAGAAGAGCGGATGGTGATTACCATTGAACCTGGTTTGTATTACGAACATATTGGTGGGGTTCGCTTGGAAGATTTGGTGGTTGTACGCGATAGTGGATGCGATAATCTTACCAATTTCCATCGTACTTTAGAGCTTGCTTAAACACTAATAGTTTAACGGAAACCCATCTATTGTGGTCGATTTATTTCGACCACGCAGGGTCTGAAGCGTCCATGTTAGGCGGTGTAATCCGTCTCGCCTCACCACCCCAAATCGGTACATTATAAATATGTTTTCTACCGCCATCATCAGCAGAATATAAAATCATCTGACCATTGGGAGACCACGCTGGCGATTCAATGCGGTTACCTGTTGCTAAGTAACGTAGACCCGTACCATCAATATGTACCGTAGCAATAGCATACTCCCAATTCTTCTTGGTCACGAATGCAATTCTGTCCCCAATTGGAGCCCAAACAGGCGACGTATTGTAATTTCCATTCAAACTAATGCGTTTTGCTTTACCACCATTCACTGGTTTGATATAAATCTGAGGTGAGCCATTGCGATTGCTGGTAAAGGCAATCCATTTCCCATCAGGCGACCATGTGGGTGTGGTATCAATCGCAGGATTATTGGTGAATTTTCGCCACTTCTTGCTTTTAATATTATAAATATGAATTTCGCTGTTGCCCGTATACGATAATGCTGCAGCAAGCAAACGCCCATCGGGTGAAAATGCAGGTGTACTGTTCAAACCTTTAAAGCTTGCAAAAGTGCTGCGTTTTCCAGTATCTAAATGAAAAAACTCCAGCCTTGGTTTGTTGCCCACGTAAGTATTCAGTGCAACTGTTGTACGATCAGGTGATACGTCAGGAGACAAAAGAAGTGTGAAATTTTTACCAACCCGTTGCAGTGCTTCCCCATCATGTTCCATCAACATCAAGTCAGATTGCCCACCCTCTTTTTTTACAAATAAAATATATGATGTGAAGTAACCAGGTAAACCTGTTTGCTGATGGTAAATATAATCGGCAACACGGTGCGCAAGCGCTCTCAACGGTTTGTTTTTGGCTTGACTAATGACCTGATTATCCAACTGTTTATTGCTAAATGGATCATGGATACTCACGGCAACGGACCATGTATCAGCTACACTTTTCAGCTTAGTTACAACCAAAACATCTGTACCAATAATACGCCAATCCGCATAATCGATATACGTTCGAACTTGTTTAGCATCACTTAAAAAACTCAGTGGATCCAACACCTTAAATGAGCGACTGGAGTCTAAATCTTGTGTAACAACATCCTGCAAAAAATGCCCTTGTTCAGCCTCGATGGTCTCCGTGTCAACCAATAGTGCCAAATTCAGTGGTTTATACGATGACTGATAAACTTCAAATTCTACCGCTGAAGCTGTGGCCATATGAAACCCAAGCAAAAGCCCAAGCAAAAGCATTTTCATGATATATACCAACCTAAAACAAGAGCAGCCAACAATTTTGACTGCTCTCATCCCTATTATTTATTTTCGATGCCTAACAATTCAACAGTGAAAATAAGTGTTGAATTCGGAGCAATTTTAGCGCCTGCACCGCGTTCGCCATAAGCCAAGTCCGAGGGGATGTAGAATTTATATTTACTGCCCACAGGCATTAATGCCACGCCTTCTGTCCAGCCTTTAATCACGCCATTCAAAGGAAAAGAAATCGGCTGACCACGTTTATATGAAGAATCAAACTCTGTACCATCAAGCAATGTACCTTGATAGTGTACTTTCACAGTATCCGTCGCCTCGGGTTTTTTCCCATTGCCTTGGGTTAACACTTCATACTGTAAACCACTTGCCGTTACAGTAATACCATCTTTTTTTGCATTTTCAGCCAAAAAAGCTTCACCTTTAGCTTTATTTTCAGCTCCTGATGCCTTGCGCTCTGCCATTTGTTTTTCTTGTTTCTTACGGAAGAAGTCTTGTTTAATTTGCGTAGATTCTGCGGCTTCCAACTTTAAGTCTGCACCTGACAATACATCACCAATTGCTGCATTTAGTGCCGCAGGGTCTATTTCAGCACCCAGCCCTTTAATGGATTGACCAACATCCATACCCATAGCATAACTGAACTTCTGCACTTCACTATCCAATACCACAGACGTTTGTTCGGCTTTTTCGTTATTACATGCAGAAAGTCCTGCCATCACAACCATTGCCATTGCAATCTTAGTTTTCATATCATTCCCCTTACATTTTCTAATTTTAAACATTTATTCCCACTCAATAGTAGCGGGTGGTTTACCTGACACATCATAGACGACACGGTTAATGCCGCGAACTTCATTGATGATGCGGTTCGACACCTTACCCAGTAAGCTATACGGTAACTCCGCCCAGTGTGCCGTCATAAAATCTTGTGTCACCACCGCACGCAGTGATACAACCCACTCATACGTACGCCCATCACCCATCACACCCACTGACTTCACAGGTAAAAACACCACAAAAGCTTGCGCGGTTTTGTCATACCAGCCTGATGCACGCAGCTCTTCAATGAAAATCGCATCGGCTCTGCGTAACAAATCAGTATATTCTTTTTTCACTTCACCCAAAATACGTACACCTAAACCAGGGCCGGGGAACGGGTGACGGTATACCATTTCACGCGGCAAACCCAAGGCTACACCCAATTCACGCACTTCATCTTTGAATAACTCACGCAATGGCTCAAGTAGTTTCAGGTGAAGCGTATCAGGAAGCCCACCGACATTATGGTGACTTTTAATCGTCTTCGCTTTGCCATTTTTCCCACCTGCCGATTCAATCACATCGGGATAAATCGTGCCTTGTGCCAACCACTTAGCATTAGGCAAACGCTCGGCTTCATCTTGAAACACATGTACAAATTCCCTGCCAATGATTTTACGCTTTTCTTCAGGGTCAGACACGCCTGCCAAAGCATTGAGGAACACATCTTCAGCATCCACGCGGTCAACTTTTACACCCAAATTACCCGCAAACATCTCCATCACCTGTTCGCCTTCATTCAAGCGAAGCAAACCATTATCGACAAAAATACAGGTCAACTGGTCACCAATCGCACGCTGCAACAAAGCTGCTGCCACCGATGAATCCACACCACCCGACAAACCAAGAATAACTTCTTCGTCACCCACTTGTGCTTTGATTTTTGCTACTGCCTCATCAATATAATGTGGCATATTCCAATCACGCGAGCACCCGCAAATCTCATGCACAAAACGTGATAAAATTGCTGTTCCTTGGTTGGTATGGGTGACTTCAGGGTGAAATTGCAGTGCATAAAACTTGCGCGCTTCATCTGCCATACCTGCAATCGGTGTGGCATCATTGCTACAAATAATTTTAAAACCTTCAGGCAGTGCCGTGACTTTATCGCCGTGGCTCATCCAAACATCAAGTAATCCACCATCTTTATCTTCAATGCCGCGCAACAGTGCAGAATCACCAGAGGTTACAAGCTCGGCATAACCAAACTCACGCGTAACACCTTCTTCAACCGCACCACCCAGTTGCGCCGCCATAGTTTGCATACCAAAACAAATGCCCAACACCGGCACACCCATTTCA
>JAUZQX010000039.1 GCA_030950765.1 Ghiorsea sp. | reverse complement strand
AGGTTATATGTCTATATATTGAAGGGCATATTAAGCAGAAAACAGCGGCAAAACGTATAGGTGTTAGCACACGCCAAGTTCGTCGCCTTGCCAAGGCATATCGCCAGCATGGTGCCAAAGGATTGATTCATGGCAATCGCGGCAAAGTAAGTAACCGCAAAATACAGGATGAAACAAAGCTTCGTTGTCTTGCGTTAGTTCGCAGTCATTATCATGATTTTGGACCAACATTCGCAGCCGAGAAGCTATTGGAAAGACACGAGATTAACGTATCTTCAGAAACCTTACGGCAATGGATGATTAGCGATGGTATTTGGAAACCCAAGAACAAGAAAGTGCAGCATAATCACCCCACACGCCAGCGTCGCCCACGCTTGGGAGAATTGATTCAGATTGATGGAACACCCCATGACTGGTTTGAAGGTAAAGCAGCCAAGTGTACATTGATGGTATTCATTGATGATGCGACCAGCAAACTGCTTGATTTGCAGTTCTACCCAACTGAAGGAACGCAAGCCTATATGGAGGGGCTAAGGCGCTATATGAAAGCCTACGGTCGCCCTGTAGCACTTTATTCGGATAGACATAGCTCATTAACCGTCAACACGGTTGATGCTCAATCTGGGGAGCAACTTACACAATTTGGCAGAGCGTTGAAAACATTGGATATTGAGCATATTAAAGCCAATTCACCTCAAGCCAAGGGTCGTGTTGAACGTGCCAACTTAACCTTGCAAGATAGGCTACTCAAAGAAATGCGTTTGGAAGGCATTTCTAATATCGAAGAGGGTAATGCATTTTTGGCAACATACATGAAAAAACATAATCAAAAGTTCGCTGTATTACCTGCCTCTGAAGAGGATGCCAATCGCCCTGTGTTACATAGCGAGGAGGAGCTGAATTTAATCTTTTCCAAGCATCATAAACGCAAACTATCCAAGAACTTAGCCCTGCAATACAACAACACGATTTACCAAGCCAGCATCAAAGGCATTGGCTATGCCATGCGTGGCGCAACAGTCACCATTTGCGAAGCATTTGATGGCTCGGTCTCCCTATTATACAAAGGAAAGTCTTTACAATACACGACCTTCAAGCGCGGTGATAAAATACCTGAACCAGTCAGTGAGAAGTCCATCAACCAAGCCGTCAATCAAGCGATTACAAAGCAAAGCCAGAGAGCCAACTACAAACCAAAACCCGACCATCCGTGGCGAAAATTAACAACTCAAAAGCGGACATTTCTATCTGGGGCAAAAGCGGACATTTCTACTTTGGGTTGACAAACACTAATACACGAACAACTTCCCCTTAATCCTTCTCACCGTTAATATTCGCTTATGACTTCACTACCCAATATTATCTTCCTGCATGGCTGGGGGCAATCGACTCAAATTTGGCATCAACAGATAACATACTTCTCACCTTTTACCCGCACTTATACTATCAATCTGCCTGGGCATGGTGGTGCTGGCGACATCAAAGAACCTCAATGGATTGCGCATTTAAACCAAGAAATTGAATACCATATCAATACACACCAACAACCCACGATACTGGTGGGTTGGTCGCTTGGTGGGCAAATCGCTTTGACTTTACAGGCTGCATTGCAGGATAAACTTGCTGGATTGGTATTAGTTTCAACCACGCCAGCATTTCGACAGCAAAATCATTGGTTGCACGGTTGCAGCGATGAAGTCTGGCAAGGTTTTGAGCAAGCAAGCCAACAACAAACACCCAAACTCATGCAACGTTTTTTCCAAATGATGTTGCATGGCGATAAGCTTAGTCGAAAAGAGATGCAGAATATCGCCAAAACAGCTATCAACAAAGAAAGTCCGCCCACAACCCAAGGTTTAGCAACAGGTTTAAATTTGTTGTCTGACTTAGATAATCGTCCATTTTTGGGCGATATACAACTGCCAACGTTGGTTGTCCATGGTGCACAAGATGTCATTGTACCAACAAAAGCTGGGCAATATTTGGCAGCGCGTATCCCCAATACCCAGCTACAAATATTTGAAGACTGTGGACATGCGCCATTTCTCACCCATCATGTCGCCTTCAATCAATTATTGGAGTCATGGTGGAAGAATTTATCAATGTAAACAATGTGCGCCGCGCATTTTCTGGCGCAACAAGCAGTTATGATGACCACGCCGAATTGCAACGCGAAATCGGGCGGCGTTTATTGGCGCATCTCGACTTCACCAAACTTCAACCCCAGTCCATTTTAGACATTGGCTGTGGCACAGGTTTTTTCACCCGTTTATTGGCTGAAAAATACAAAAAAGCACACATCTATGCTTCTGATATTTCGGAAACTATGGTTTGCCATACCCAACAACAATTCCCCAGACGTATGCCTTGGCAACGTAAATACCACCATGCAGTTAGTGATGCCGTCGCTCTACCTTTTAAAAAGGCATCCTTTGATTTGGTAACATCCAACCTTGCCATGCAATGGGTGCCTGAAGCGCAAGCCATGATGCAAGAAATGCGCCGCGTACTGAAACCAGGCGGGCTGATTTTATTCTCCACTTTTGGACGCAGAACTTTAAGCGAACTCAAACAAACACTTGCCCACATCAACCCTGAACATACCAGCTCTGTATTACCCTTTGCCGATGTGATGAGCTTGGGCAATAGCCTTGGTGAATGCGCCGTAGAAGACCATGTAACCGACTCCGACTTGTTCACCCTCACCTACCCCAACACCATAGGTTTGGTGCGTGAACTCAAAGGCATTGGTGCATCCGCATCTGCTATTCAAGGGCGTAGCGGTGGTTTATATGGCAGAGCCTTATTACGTGATATTGAGACTTATTATAGCGAACATTTTAAACATGACGATGGGCGTATTCATGCTACATTTGAAGCTTTGTATGCCCAAGCTTGGTACAAAGATGTGGGGTATGCCGATCGCGACAATATTATCCCCATTCAGGTTGCTTAAACCCCTTGTTTTTTGACCATGCATTTTGGACACTAAGCCTCGCTCTAGTCTTTGAATATATGTGGGGTGACCCAAAATCGAATTGGCATCCTGTTGCCACTTTAGGTAACTTTGCTGAACAAATTGAACGTTTTTTATGGGAAAATAGCAGGTTTTCAGGTGTTTTTGCATGGTTTTTGGTGTTTTTTGGCTCTTTAAGCATCTTTATCACGCTTTGGTATCACTTGGCTTATGGAAACGAATGGTTATCCGTTATTTTCCAAGCTTTATTATTGTGGTTTTCTTTGGGTTGGAAATCACTGGCTGAACATACCCAAAACATCAGCTCAGCAGCCACTATTGAAGAGGCAAAAGCCAAAGTCAGCATGGTTGTTGGACGCAACACAGAACAAATGAACCAACAAGACATCCACAAAGCCAGCATTGAATCCTTAGCCGAGAATACTTCCGATGCCATCATTGCCCCATTATTCTGGTTTATATTATTGGGTGGCTGGGGCGCATGGGCTTATCGTATCACCAACACTTTGGATGCCATGTGGGGCTATAAAAATGAAAAATACACCTATTTTGGTTGGTTTGCGGCAAAAACAGATGATATTGCCAACTTTTTCCCTGCCCGTATCACCGCTTTATTGATGTTATTACAACAACCACGTTTATTGAATAAAGTCCCCAGCATATACCACCAAGCCAAACAACATTTATCACCCAATGCAGGCTTTCCTGAAACTGCCATGGCATTTCTTTTAAATATTCGTTTGGGTGGCGATGTTGTCCGCGATACAGGCATAGAACATCGCGCTTACATGGGTGATAACCCACAAGCCATCACCACCACACATATCCAACAAGGCATCATCATCAGTAATCGCTGTGTTTACAGTATTTTAGGCTTGTTGTATGTAGGCATTCTCTATACCAGCGTCATGAATATACCATGGTAAACCTACCTCACGGTGGCAATATTGAAGAAGTTGCCCAACAATGGGACTGCAAACCCGAAGATATTCTTGATTTATCCACAGGTTTACACCCTGCAGGACCTCCCTCTTGGCTGGGTGATTGGCTCAAAGATAATAGCCATCTGGTTGCTCATTACCCTGACAGGTTTGGCGAACCTGCGCGTTCTGCTTTGGCAACATTCATGCGCGTTTCGCCTGAAAACATCTTGATGCTAGCAGGCGCACAAGCTGGCATTGAAGTGTTGCCCCAAGCCATGCAATGGCAAAGCATGACCATCAAACAACCTTGTTATGCTGAGCCGATTCGAGCAGCAACACGTGCGGATTGTCAGGTGATTGCAGTAGATATGCAAGATACGACATATCCTGATGCGGATTGTGTATGGGTTACCAGCCCGCACAACCCCTTCGGGCATAAAGAAACATTCCCTCAGCATCGCCATGGTGTATTGGATGAGTCTTACATGCCTTTTGCCGAGCGCCAAAGCTTGGGTGTATTACCTGATGTAATTCGCCTTGGTTCATTAACCAAAACCTTCTGCATTCCAGGGTTGCGTTTGGGTTATATCATTGCCGAACAGCAGCATATCCAAAGCTTACAATCATGGCTTCCACCATGGCCAACATCCACACTTGCAGCACATCTTTTGCCCAAGCTACTTCCCCAAGCTATGCGACGTGATACACACATTGTCACATTACGGCAACAAATGCTTGATACATTAGCGCAACATAACTGGGAAGTTCGACAAGGTTGCACCAGTTTTGTACTTGTCAAACCCAAAGACAAGTTGCCCGATTTCGTATCATCGCGCATACTTGTCCGCCACTTTCCTGAATGGGATAGTTTGGCTGGCTGGCTTCGATTAGGCTACCCTACATCGACAAAAGATTGGCAACGTTTCACCACAGCATTAAGCACCAAGGAGCAGGATTGAATGAGCAACATGATTAAACGCGTAACCCAGCAACTTGTAATATCCCTCTCTGTTGGCATCAGTTTGTTCACTGCCGCTTCCGCACAAGCTGTGCCAACCATCATTGATAGCATTCCAGCCGAACAACTCACAGGTATTTCCGTTCATAATATTTCGTCTCTTTATGCCGACCACGGCAACTTATGGATTACAGACAAACGGAACACTGCCTACGAGTGGCGCGCAGGCAAAACACCTACTGTGTTTCAACAAGGTACTAAAAAGCAGAAGTTTACCAGCCTAATCCCCATCTCAGAGCATCGTTTTGTGCTTACAGATACACAAAACGCACATTTTTTTGTGAGTACCCAAAATAGCTGGAATAGTTTTTCAGAAGAAGGTGATCAAGAAGGTCAAATTGAAAAACCTGTTGCTGCGGCTTGGTCAAGACATGGGATTGTATACATTGCTGATGCGGGTAACGATCGCATTTCTGCCTTCACCCCAGAAGGTTTATTTTTATTCACCTTTGGTGATGATGCAGACAAGACCTCAGAAAATTCAAACTTAAAACATATTACCCATATTGCCATTGACCAAAAAGGTAGGGTATATGTGTTGGATGAAACAGGCGGTGGTAGAATTTCTATTTATTCAGCCCAAGGTGAATTAGACACCATACTTGGCACAGATGAATTTAAACTACTTGCGTATAACAATGCCAAGCTCACTGCTATGACTGTGCGCCCCGATGGTATTTTGATTATTGCCGAGAAGAAAACGGGGCATATTTTAGAACTCGATTGGGAAAACATGGAAGTTTTATCTTCTTTTGGTACCAATGGTAAAGGTCGAGGTCAATTCCAACGTGTTGGCAACCTTGCGTTGGATGTTGATGGTAAACTTTATGTTGCTGATCAGGGTAATAAAAAAATTGAAATCTTTCAGCTAGACTGGAAGTACACAGCACCGTTGAATCTTGAACAAGACCAGATGAGCATTTTACCTTCTTCTGTATTGCTATCAGCTTGTGAAAAATCATACGTTTATGATGCAGAACAAATTTTATGTATAAACAGTAAAAAGGATAGTGTTTCTATTCGCTCGCATGATGGTGTTATTTTGCAGCAATTGGCAAGTAAGTTTAATAATCCTAGCCGAGCAGCTTTCGACCAAAATGAATTACTTATTTTGGATGACAAAGGTATTAAAGTATTCGATAAATCGGGAACTTTTAAATTTACCTTCGCCAGCAAAGGACGGCGTGATGGTGATATATCCAATGCCACATCTTTAACATTAACCCAAAACCTTGTGTACATTGCCGACACAGGCAACAAACGTATCCAAACATTCAGTCGTAACGGTTTATTTAAACAATCCATAGGCAATAACAAAGCGGATGTTGTCACACTTAAAGAACCCATCGCTGTTGCTATCGGAAGCAACGGCAATATCTATGCTGCAGATGCAGCATTACACAAAATATTGGTCTATTCACATCAAGGTAAGTTTATAAAAGAATTGGGCTACCCTGCTGAACACCGCCATGAGTTTTTAACCATCCACGATATCATGACAAACAAAGGAAACATATTGTATGCCATGGTTTCAACACCCAACAATCCTCTTAGCATCTGGGTGTATCACAATGACAAGTATGTTTATCGTTTCTCACCAAGTAAAAACAAGGCACAAGCGGGTTATGACCAACAGTGGGGAGCGCAACATAAAAATGAACAAGCTACTTCTGTTGCCCAATTAACCACATCTGCAAAGAAAGCATTGCAAAGCACTGTCGACATACATTTAGACCTAAGTGTTGAGCCTGCCTTAAGTTTGTTTTCGCCATCTAATAATCTATTCGGCGGTGATAATGCTTGGATATTCAACCCCGTACCAACCCGAGAAAACATCATATCTATTCTTGATACAGACAAGCATAAACGGCATACATTTGTTGCCCTTTTTCCACCAAAACAAGTGCGTAATATCAGCATCATTGGCGATGTGAAAAAAGCGCATATACAATGGTTACCTGCAAGCAGTAGTTTCACAGGCTATTACAACGTCTATGGGCGTAAAGATATATCCTCACCTTTCCAAATGGTGCAACAAACGATACAACCCGAGCTTACTCTAGATCGTGCAAAATTTGCCTTCACAGAGTACCGCATCACAGCATCAACCCCGCTTGGTAAAAACAGTGCGCTATCTTCCATTTATCAAGATGGTTTTTGGTTGGGTTACCGTGCTTTTATAGCGCATGATTACGAGCATGCCTTAGACTTATTGAGTGAAGCAACATTAGCCAACCCTAAGCAAGCAGAGGCATGGTTATACCTTGGCAAAACACAGATGGCATTGCATAGCTTTGATGAGGCAAGTTTTACATTTAGAAAACTGGCTCAGTTTGCTGCATGGCAACAACAGTCCATTTATCTTCAAGCTGAAGCTTTGATGCAAAAAGAAGCTTGGTTGGATGTGAAGTCTTTGGTCGACAATGCGGAAACCAGCGGTAAGGTCGATGCTTACCTATACAGCCTATCCGCATACGCACTGATGCAACTTGATGATGTGCCTAGTGCTATTTATTACCTGAGCCAAGCCGTACACCTTGAACCAACATCACCCACTTGGCACTTGGCACTTGCCGATGCCAACTTTAAGCTGGGAGCCGATAAAGATGCGACTGCCGAGCTGCTTCTCGCGACACAATTGGCGGGCAACAATATTGACTCTTGGCTTGAAATCGCCAGAACATATACCAAGTATAAAATGTATGATGATGCTATTGTTGCTTATGAACGCGCATTGTCTCTTAATGCCAAACATCAACAAGCCTTACCTGAGCTTGCCAAACTACACTTAACAAAAAATAATCTTACAGATGCACGTTCATTGGCAACACGCATGTCGGGTATTTCTGAATTAAAAAGCACCTCCTATTATATCTTAGGACAAGTTGCGCTCGCAGAAGGAAAAGCGCCTTTAGCCTTAGCCATGTTAGCCAAAGCAGGACAAACCGATCCTGATAATGCCAATATTTGGTTATCTATGGCCAATGCGTATGCCAAGCTGAACCAACCTGCACGAGAAACTGAGTTCCTTGTCAAAGCCAATGCTGTGGATGACAATAATTTTGATGTCCACATCAGGTTAGCAACTGCTTGCGAGACTAAGAAAGACTTGCCTTGTACACGCAACCATTATGAACGTGCAGTGGCTATCGATAAAACAAATATCACAGCCCAGTTAGGCTTGGCGCGTGCAGCTATCGCGATGGGTAAAATGGTTGAAGCTGATATTCATGCGCTTGAAGCACTCAAAATTGACCCATCATCCATTGATGCACACTTGGTCTTGGCAGAAGTGCAAAGTGCACGTGGTATGATTCCAGCAAGCATTGCTACATTGAAAAAAGCCATGCGTATTGAAGAAGCAAACATGGATGTCTATCTTGCTTTAAGTAAAGCTTATATTGATAATCACATGTATAATGAAGCCATTGCGACGACAGACAAAGCCATGTTATTGGATGTGCGCAATCCTGCACCACTCATCTTAAGCGGTAATATCTACCTAGCACGCCAATCTTTTGATTTAGCCATTACCGCTTTTGAAAAAGCGCTTGTACTTGCACCCGACAATGCAAAGTACCGCTTACAATTGAACACTGCATATTTACAGAAAAAACGTTCCGCCGACGCAGGCGGCAATGTGGTTGGTTTAAAATTGAACTCACCACAATTCTCACAAATATTTTCAGCTGCTTACAAACAGTACACAGATGTACCCGTGGCAACTTTGAAAATAAATAACCCTGCTGGGGTTGATTATACCAACGTAAAAATATCCTTCTTTGTAAAGGAATATATGGACTTCCCTACAACCACCGTGGTCGAACGTGTGCCAGCCAATGGTGAAGTTGAAGTGCCATTGCTTGCTGCATTTAACAACCGTATTTTGGGCATTGATGAAGATACAGGTGTGCAAAGTGAAGTTCGCGCCGAATATTATTTGTCGGGCAAACCCCATCTTGATACGCGCCAGGAGTCCATGACTATTTATGGTAAAAATGCGATTGTCTGGGATAAGTTGGCGATGGTTGGTTCCTTTGCAACACCCAAAGATGATGCTTTGGCTGTCTTTGTTCGCCAATTGGTCAATACTTATGCACCCAAAGGTAGCGCTGTGAACCCACGTGTTGCCAAAGCCATGACCGTATACGATGGTTTATCCGCTTACGGTATCAAATACTTGGTTGACCCCAATACACCGTATGGAAAATTGGGCGCAACCCAACTCGATACCATACAGTTCCCACGTGAAACACTAAGGCAGCGCAGCGGTGATTGTGATGACTTATCCATTCTATTGGCTGCCGCTTTGGCAAACTTAGGCATAGAAACTGCCATTCTAGATGTGCCCCAACATCTATTGATGATGTTCAATACAGGTGTACCTGAATCTCGCCGTGCATCTATCAGTCTTAACGATGAAGCTTTAGCCATTATCGATGGTCAGGTTTGGATTCCACTAGAAGCGACACTTATTGCTTCAAGCTTTAATGAAGCATGGGCAGAAGGTGCACGAAAATATCACCTGTATGGCAAACAAGCTAAGATGAAAATCATGCCTTTGACACAAGCTTGGGAGAGTTACCCGCCTGTAACTCTACCGCCTGCAAACTTTGCTTTAACTATTCCAGACCAAAACACTGTGGGTAATAAAATTCATAAAGAATGGGCTATGCTGGCAATCAAAGCACTTGAACGTCAGGTTCGTCCTTATCGAATCATGTTGGCGCTTGATGCCAGTAATACCCAAGCACAAATGCAAATCGCTGTGATTTATGCACGCAACGGATTACATGAGCAGGCAGAGCGAGAGTTAGAAAACATACATCAAAAAGAGCCTGATAACGTTGCCGCACTCAACAATCTTGGTAACATTCATTACATCCAACAAGATTATCCAAAAGCATTGACCATGTATCAGCAAGCCATCATCATAGCTCCCAACAATGCTGATATTAAAGTGAATATTGCGATGGTATATTATAAAATGGGTGATGTGCGACAAGCCAAAGTGGTATTTGATGAAGCAACTGTGATTGACGATCAAATCCCAAAACGTTATGAACAATTGACGTTCTTGCTGCACCAATAAGCATGATGCAAGTCACATACTTACATATCAAAACAACTAGATTTCCGCAACTAAAGGAGAACCAACCATGAAATACCTCATTATCATTTTCTTATCATTCGGACTTATTTCGAGTCAAGCAACAGCAGCAGAGAGCACCGACAAAGGTAGTACATATCAAGTCGTTAAATCTGAAAGTTCATTCTTTAGCTCTCTTTGGGGAAAAATTAAAAGTTTCATCCCACGTAAACATACTGCCAATTCTACAGCAACGGCTGTCATCGGTGTTCGTGGCGCTCAAACCACTGAAAGTGCGCTTAAACCCCACTGGGAAGGTGACCTTTCATCCGACTCTGCATTTCGTAATGATGTGAAACAATTTGAAGATGGCACCAAACTTTGTGAGTCCGACACGCCACAAAAAGGCACAGCAGCTTTTGAAAGCCTACTCAAATCAACCAACAACGACATGCTCAAAGCCAATACACTGCTTGCTTTGGCATCGTGTTATGCACAAAATGGTGATGAAGCGAAAGGTCGTGAACATTTGCAAACATTTGTAAGTAAATACCCTAAACATCCTATGTTCGATGAAATCAATACTTGGTTATCTGCAAGCAAGTAATGCCTGAATTATCTTAGTATGACCATTCACGCATGGAATGCTGACATTGCGCAGGAAGCTCGCAACCATCAAGACAGACTAACCAAACCTCAAGGTTCACTGGGCAAACTAGAAGATATAGCTTGTTGGTTTGCCGCACGCCAAGGTAAACATATCCCTGATATACTTGTGCCCCACATCGCTGTTTTTGCTGCTGACCACGGTGTGACCCAAGAAGGAATCTCTGCATTTCCATCTGTGGTTACGGCAGAAATGCTCAAAAACTTTAGTCAGGGCGGAGCAGCTATTAATGTTTTGGCAAAACAAGCTTCTGCAACACTCTCTATTGTTGATGTCGGTGTATTATTGGATACATCCAACATCTCTGGCATCGTCCATGCCAAGGTTTGCGCAGGTACAGCTAACCTTAAAACAGAACCTGCAATGACAATGGATGCCTGCGTCCAAGCCATGCAAGTTGGCAGACAAGAAGCCATAAAAGCAATAAACAATGGTGCAAATATCCTCATTGCAGGTGATATGGGTATTGGTAATACCACAGCTAGCGCCTGTCTTATTTGTTTATTTACCAACAATAAACCCGAAGATATTGTAGGCTGCGGCACAGGCATCGATACCAAAACCCAAATGCACAAAATACACATTGTACAACAAGCGCTCAATCGTATCCAAGCCGAACACATACAACCACAAGCCTACTTGGCACAAGTTGGCGGCTTAGAAATTGCAGCCATTACAGGTTTCTACCTAGAAGCAGCAGAACAAGGTATCCCTATCTTGCTTGATGGCTTTATCACAACCGCAGCAGCACTTGCAGCACAGCAACAAGAAAAAGATATTCAGCAATGGATGTTTGCCAGCCACCAATCCCAAGAGCAGGGGCACGCACTTGCACTTAAAAAACTACAACTCTCTCCATTGATTAACCTACAATTACGCCTAGGCGAAGGTTCGGGCGCTGCACTTGCCTTACCTTTATTACAATCTTCGATTGCTTTGCACCGTGATATGGCAACTTTTGAAAGTGCCAGCGTAAGTGATAAAGACCCTATTTAGTTACACTTTTTGACAATGATCTTGGATTGATCTACGTTTAGAATATGACTGTAATCCGTGGAAAAACATCTTTATATGGCATCATTGGTGACCCCATAAGCCACTCACTATCACCGCTTTTTCAAAACCATTTCCTACAACAGACGAAGCAGGATGCAATTTACACCCCCTTTCATGTGCTTCCTGATACCCTTAATTTAGCACTACTTGGTCTACATGCTGCCCACATTCAAGGTCTTAATATTACAGTGCCCCACAAAGAAACAGCATTACATTTGGTTAAGGCTGATGCTGATGCCCGTATGATTGGTGCTGTAAATACCATCAAACGAAGTGAAAATGAGTGGGTTGCTACGAATACGGACTGGCAAGGTTTTGCCGCTGTATTGCAAGGGCTTCAGGCGGATGTTAGCAACGCACCCGTGTTACTGTTTGGCGCAGGCGGAACAGCCAAAGCTGTGATTCATGCACTTGCCCAAGCGGGTGCAAAGAAAATTTATGTGTGTAACCGTAGTGTCGAACGTGTAGAGCAACTTATTTACCAGTCTAAAGACAAGTACGCCATTGAAATCATACGCCTTGCTTGGCAACAAGATGATATAAACCAAGCTTGCACACAGTGTAAAACGATTATTAATACAACCAGCATCGGTTTACAACAAGATGATGTATTTCCTTTCTCCATCACAGGTGGTGGTGTCGCAATTGATGCCGTTTACAAACCTAAAGGCAACACAGCTTTCACTTTGACAGCTTCATCAGGTGGTTACCACACAGCCGATGGTTTACCGATGTTGATTGCCCAAGGCATTGCTTCGTTCGCTTTTTGGCATCACGATGATATACAATCTGGACACATCAACTTGCCAGATGGGTTAGAGTCACTACACTGGGTAGAGCGTCAGCTAGCACGACAGCCATTAGACCTGCCTGGCTGGGGGACATAACATGAGAAAAACACGTTTAGGTGATATTTTATTACGTAAAAATGCCATCACCCAAGAACAGCTTGAAGAAGCTATGAAAAACATGAAGTTAAATGGAGAATCATTAACTGCATCCTTGGTCAAAGCTGGTGTTTTTACCGAAAATGAACTTGTGAAATTTATCAGCCAAACTTTTGGTCGCCCTGCCATTGAGCTTAAAAATTTAGACATTGATACAGAACTTACCAAAATTCCTGTTGATATCATGCTTAAAAACCACGCTATCCCTGTCAAGCGTAAAGGTAATGTCATCACCCTCGCAGTCGCTGACCCTTATGACATCAACAGCATGGATGAAATGGCTTTTATTGCTGGCAGCCAAATTGATGTGGTCATTGTCCGTGAAACTGAGTTAATTGCCAAGCTTGAAGAAATCAGTCAATCGGGACAAGAGCTTGAAGATGTTATGGCTGAAATGGGTGCTGATGACATGTCTGTTATCGAAGCCGAAGAATTTCAGTCTGATGAAAATACCCTAGCTTCAGCCAGTGAAGAAGCGCCTGTAGTTAAGCTGGTCAACTTGATTCTATTGGATGCCATCAAACGTGGCGCATCCGATATTCATATTGAACCTTATGAAAAAGTCCTGCGCGTGCGCTACCGTGTTGATGGGGTGTTGCAAGAAATCATGCGCCCACCGATGAATATGCGTGACGCACTTGTATCTCGTTTAAAAATTCAAGCCAAACTTGATATTACCGAGCGCAGAGTGCCCCAAGATGGTAGGATGAAGCTAAGATTATCCAAGGCCAAGACTGTCGATTTCCGTGTCTCTGTATTACCTACACTTTTTGGCGAAAAAGTTGTGATGCGGCTTTTGGATCAATCCAACTTACAAACCGATTTAACCAAGTTAGGTTATGAACCTGATGACTTAAAAATATTCCAAGAAACCGTGCAACTTCCTTACGGCATGGTATTGGTCACAGGACCCACTGGTTCAGGTAAAACAGTGAGTCTATACTCTGCCGTGGCTGAAGTGAATAAACCTAGCATCAATATTTGTACCGCCGAAGATCCTGTGGAATTCAACTTCATGGGTATTAATCAAGTGAACGTTAACCCTGCCATTGGCATGGATTTCCCTGCTGCACTTAAGTCTTTCTTACGCCAAGATCCTGATGTGATTTTGATTGGTGAGATTCGAGATTATGATACTGCAGCGATTGGTATTAAAGCGGCACTCACAGGTCACTTGGTGCTTGCGACTTTGCATACCAATGATGCCCCTTCCACCATGACACGCATGGTGAATATGGGCATTGAATCCTTTCTTGTAGGCTCTGCTGTAAACATGGTCACTGCACAACGTTTGGGTCGGAGAACCTGCGGCGAATGCGCTGAACCCCTTAAACTTGACCCACATGCCTTGCTTGATGCAGGTCTAAAAAAAGAAGATTTAGATACTTTCACACCCATGCAAGGTAAAGGTTGTAGCATTTGCAATGGCACTGGCTACAAGGGGCGCGTTGGTATTTATCAAGTGATGCCCGTCTCAGACAATATTCGTGATGCAGTGTATGCTGGCAGGAATTCAGATGAAATTAATGAAATTGCCATTGGTGAAGGTGTTAAAACATTACGCATGGCGGCACTGAACAAAGTAAAAGAAGGTGTTCTCACACTAGAAGAGTGCTTACGCACCACCGTAGGAGATTGATATGCCAACATTCGTTTATACTGCAAAAAACAGACAGGGAAGAGAAGTTAAAGGTGAATTTGAAGCGGTTAACAAAGATGTCGCTGTTGCCACATTGCGCAGGCAAAGCCTTGCCGATATCAAGGTAAAGAAAAAACCTATAGAAATTAACATTGGCGGCGACCCAAAAGTTACCGAGAAAGACATCAGTATATTCTTTCGCCAACTGTCCACCATGATTAATGCGGGTTTACCCTTGGTACAATGTTTTGAATTATTACAAAAAGGTACCGACCACAAAGGTTTACTCAAACTATTTAATGGTATTCAAACGGAACTCGAAAGTGGTTGTCCTTTTGGTGAAACATTACGTAAATTTCCTAATGACTTTGACCGCCTTACCTGTTCTTTGGTTGAGGCAGGTGAAAAAGGTGGTATCTTAGACACTATTCTTTTACGTATTTGTGAATATAAAGAAAAATCATTATCCCTCAAAGCCAAAGTCAAATCAGCCATGGTTTATCCAGCATCTATCTTGGTTATTTCCTTTATTGTGACGTCTATTTTGATGATTTTTGTGGTTCCTATTTTCGCAGAAATGTTTGCAGGATTTGGTGCCGAGCTGCCTGCACCGACACAAATTGTTATGGCAATATCTGATGGTTTTGTAGAGTATTGGTACTTGGTATTTGGTGTTCCTATCGCTCTCATTGCTGCCGTTAAAGCTATCTATAAAACACCAGCTGGGAACTACCAGTTGGATAAACTTTTGCTTAACCTACCAGCCATTGGTGATGTGCTTCGCAAAGGTGCTGTTGCACGTTTCACACGTACATTTTCAACACTCAGTGCCGCAGGTGTACCTATTCTTGAAGCCATGGACACCGTGGCAGAAACATCAGGTAATGCGGTGATTGAGGAGGCGGTCGTCAATGCCAAAGAATCTATCAGCCAAGGTCAATCGCTAAGCCAACCACTCGAAGAAAGTGGTGTTTTTCCTATCATGGTAACACAAATGATTGGTATTGGTGAGCAAACAGGTGCTATGGAAGAAATGTTGGGAAAAATTGCTGATTTCTATGAAGAAGAAGTGGATACCGCCGTTGATAATATGACAGCTTTGATGGAACCTGCCATTATGGCGTTCTTGGGTGTTGTGATTGGCGGTTTGGTGATTGCGATGTACCTACCCATCTTCATGATGGCTTCGGTGGTATAAAGTAGCCATCTATCATGTCAGCAACCACTGACTCTGTTTTTCA
>JAUZQX010000038.1 GCA_030950765.1 Ghiorsea sp. | reverse complement strand
ACTGTGAACATACAAACAGGCATGAAAAACCTTAGCTCACAAGATTTGGCAGCATGTATCGAGTCTGAACATGCAAAACCTGGTGATTTCGTTTATTTTCAAGTTCAAGATACAGGTTGCGGCATTGCTCAAGCCATGCAGCAAAAATTGTTTGAGCCTTTTGTGACCACTAAATTTATGGGCCGAGGTCTAGGTCTAAGCGCTGTGCGTGGCATTGTACGCACCCAACATGGTGCAATATTATTATCATCTGAAGAAGGCAAAGGCACCACCATCACCGTTTTCTTCCCTGTTGATAACAAAACATAAAACCTAGGGAAGCTCTGAATAAGTCTGGATGAAATAGATTGTATTTCAGGGCATTCAAAATCCAGGCGTGTGTTGCATGGAATAGCAAAGCTATTGCTCAAACGCACAACGCAGAGTTTGGATGCACTGGACACAATATATGCGTTCATGACTTGTTCAGAGCTTCCCTAGTTTGTAAGTTTTACAGATTACGTGCGACCACTAGCATTATTACATTTGGAGAAGCTTATGCGTAAAACTTGGGGTATCGTATTCATTGCATTTATAACGCCTTGGTTAGCACATGCTGAAAAGATTACTGTAGGACAGTTCTCAACAAGCTCACTCAGTGGTTGGGAAGAAAAAGAATTTGAAGGTAAAACCCAATACAGCTTTGTATTTGATGAGAAAATAAAACAACAAGTACTCATAGCTGAAAGCAATGCTGGTGCATCAGGGTTATTCAGCGAACAGCGCATTGACTTAAACACAACGCCCTACCTCAACTGGTCGTGGAAAACATCATCCTTTTTCCCCAATATCAATGAAAATAAAAAGATAGGTGATGATTTTGTTGCCCGTATTTACGTAGTTGTGGATGGTGGTTTCTTTTTTTGGAAAACCATTGCGCTCAATTATGTGTGGTCATCCTCGCATCAAAAGGGAGACAAGTGGGATAACCCGTTCACCTCCAATGCCACCATGTTTGCCGTAGAATCAGGTAAAAAAAACCTTGGTAAGTGGCAACATTACAAGCGTAATATTCGTAAAGATTTAAAACGACTTACAGGTAAAGATGAGCAGTACATTGATGCAGTTGCCATTATGACTGACACAGATAATACTGGTTTATCTGCGACCACCTATTTCGGCGACATCTTTTTTAGTTCAGAATAAAGCATACACTCTCGCCCATGAGTGTTCGTATTGATAAATGGCTTTGGGCAGCGCGTTTTTATAAAATGCGAAGCTTAGCAACCGAAGCGACCAAAGGTGGACACATCACGGTGAATGGTGTGCGCTGTAAACCTTCGAAGTTGGTACAAATCAATGATGAAGTGCAAATCCTCAAAGACCAAGAGTCTTTTACAGTCATTGTCACAGGTTTAGCCGAAAAACGAGGTTCTGCAAAAGTCGCCCAAGGTTTATATGCTGAAACACCTGAAAGCATCAAATACCGCGCAGAGTGTAGCGAACAACGTAAATACCAAACCTTTTCTGCACCTGCCCCAGATAAACGACCCGACAAGCGTGACAGACGAAAAATTCAACAGTTTAAAGGGCGATAACCCTACAACTAAAATGCTCTAAATCCCTTGCGTGAGAATCACCACAGCAATTTAACCTCAATCGCTGTTGCACTGTACTTTGAGTCCGCACGTGTTAAGAATTGCGCCTACAAACCAGTAATCTATTGGTTTTTAATACCTGAAGTATACACAAATACGACAAAACTTCTTGGAGGAAGTATTCTTATGAAGCATATTTCAACTGCACTTGCCTTGAGTGCAATGCTTGCAACACCTGCGTTTGCAAGCAGCCACGAACACAACGAAAATGGTGCGCATGGTCATCAAGCTGTTGCTGATAACGTTGTTGCAGAGCAACGCTCAGCCTTAGCAAATAACACTAAAGGTAAAGGTTTTGGCCCTCAGTCTCCGCGTGATATTGATAGCGCTGCAGGCAACAATAAACGTATGTTTAGCACAGCACCTGCATATACCGAAATGAACCTTTGTAATATCCATTTCCACAAAAATGCAGAACATAAAGGTGGTGAGTTCACCATTTATGCAGGCAACGGTAATGGCGAAGGTTATCAAAGTGGCTATCGTGCTGACATTTCACACTACAGCCATGCTGAGTTGAAAGCGACTAAACATGAGATTTGCCCAAGTTCTCATTCTAAGCTTTTACCAGGCGACACCATTGAAGTGCATTATGTGCATACCACAGCACAAGTTACACCTGGTGCTACACTTGGTTCTTGCTTAAGTAAGTCTATCGGCAACCCTCAACTTCGTGTTGAAACACAAGTTTATACCGTTGTGAATGATAAACACGCTGCAAACTTTATGGACTTAACCAAATACGCTAAAGTTGGGGAATATTATCAAGCAACAAATATTCCAAACAACACAGGTACACCTATCGCATACGAAGGCTCTACAACTGGTCCTGGTTACAACGAAAAAGGTTCACCTTTCCAAGTATCTT
>JAUZQX010000037.1 GCA_030950765.1 Ghiorsea sp. | reverse complement strand
TTGGTCGTAACATGCCAAGACCAAGCCAGTCAACATAAAAACAAAGCCCAAGCTATGAAAGTATTACAAGCAAGATTGCTAGATAAAGAACAATCGGAAAAAGATTCAGCGCGCGCAGAAATACGAAAAGATATGGTGGGTTCGGGTGACAGGTCACAACGCATTCGCACCTACAACTATCCGCAAGGTCGTGTCACCGACCACAGAATTAATTTAACGCTCTATAAACTCGACCAAATCATGAATGGTGAAATGGATGAACTAATCGAACCACTCATCACGCATCATCAAGCGGAGTTGCTTGCTGGGCAGAAATAAAACCAAACGAGGTTAATATGAAGCGTGATTGGGATTTAATTAGAGAAATACTAACTAAGGTTGAGGATATTGAGTCAAATAATGACGTTGTTAATTTATCAAACTTTCCAGATGATAAACACCTTGCTGCTTCATATCATGCGGAACTTATTAAAGGTCAAGTTGCTAAAACTATGGGGCCGGACGTAAACATTTTTTTTGCAATAAGTTTAACCTGGGAAGGGCATGAGTTTTTAGATTCTATTCGGAATGATACAGTTTGGGAAAAGACGAAGACAATATTCGCCGATAAAGGGATTTCTATGTCGATAGATTTAGTTAAAGGTGTAGCGACCAAAGCAGCCCTGCCCATTCTAACTTAAAACACTCAGTTACTATGAAGGTTCAAACATTAATTCAAGAGGCATCGAATCAACTTGAGCAAGCAAGTGTTGGTGCACCACGCATGGATGCTGAGTTAATGTTGATGGCTACTTGGGGTGTATCGCAGACGGATTTGATTATTCGAGCGCATGATGACGTGCCGCAAGATGTGGTGGTGACGTTTGAAGCTATGCTCAAACGGCGCATGAACCGCGAACCACTGGCTTATATCTTAGGCAAAAAAGCATTTTGGAAGCATGAATTTTTGGTTTCAGAAGATGTGCTTGTGCCTCGCCCTGAAACAGAACATTTGGTTGAAATGGTGCTTAAATATTGCCCTCATCAAGAAGATACGCTACAAATTTGTGATATTGGTACGGGTTCAGGATGTATTGCGATTACGTTGGCAGATGAATACAAGAATAGCTTTGTTACGGCATGTGATATTTCGGATACGGCATTGGTCATAGCTCAAAAAAACGCTAAACAGGTTGATGTTTTAGAACGCATGTCCTTTTACGAGGGAGATTTGTATCAGGCGTTGCCTGCGGGTTCTCAATTTGATGTGTTGGTATCCAATCCTCCGTATGTAAGCAAAGATGAAATGAATGATTTGGAAGCTGAACTAAGCTTTGAGCCGCGTTTTGCGCTCACTGATGAGGATAGCGGGTTAACCTTATTGGAAAAACTGCTTGATGATGCTCATGCGTACCTCAAAGATGGTGGTTTTCTGGTGTTGGAGTCTGGTTTGTGTGGTATGCCCAAAACACCTGATACATTAGAAAAACTTGAAGATTATTTTGATTTAGCAGGAAATTTTAGAGGTTCAGTTTTTTGTAAGAATTGATTTTAGGGCATAAAAAAAGAGGCACTCAATGAGTACCTCTTTGGTTTAATATAAATCTTACTCTGCTAGTGGAGCAAAGATTGGAAAGTGTGTTGATGCGAACATCAAGAACAACATTGGGATTGAAAGCAATGTGTTGATGCGAGATGCCATCAACGCTTTTTTGCCTGCTGCTGCTTTTGTATCTGCATCTGCTTCAACAACACCAATCACTTTCTTTTGGTTTGGCCAAATGATAAAGGTTACGTTGAACCACATGATGATAGCGAATGTTGCACCAATCATAATGTCAATGCCACCTGCATGGTCGAGTTCGTTCTTTATTAAACCATAATAAAGAATAAGCCCGAAAAGCAATGTTGCGTGTGCGCCCATGCGGAACCAGAACAATGCACGGCGAACAATGCTGCCGTCTTTGAAAATGTCTGCTTTGGTTTCAGGTGTTACGCCGCCCAAAGATGGCACTTGTACGAAGTTGAAGTAATAAAGTAAGCCAATCCAAACGATACCAGCCAAAACGTGGAAGTAGCGTGAAAAGTCATAAAGACCAGGCATGTTGCCACCTGTGCCGACAGCTGCGCCTAAGATAATAGCTAGCAGTATGAAGCCTGCCATGATTGTTTTTTTGTGATCTGTTAAGAATCCCATAATTTCTCCTCGAAATAAGTATGTTAATGCCAGCGCATTATAGTTGGTTTTATAGGCTTGTCTGCATAAAGATGTTAAGGTTATTTAATCATATTTTCAATCGCCATCGCCAAATCAAAATCGCGGCTTGAGATGCCACCAGCCTCATGTGTGGTTAAATCAATATCCACACGGTTATACACATTAAGCCATTCAGGATGATGATTGGCTTTTTCAGCCAGTATGGCAACTTGGCTCATGAAACCAAAAGCTGAAATAAAGTTGGAAAATTTGAATGATTTATGAAGTTTTTCATCGTTGATGCACCAAGGCTCAGCGCATTGTTGGTTC
>JAUZQX010000036.1 GCA_030950765.1 Ghiorsea sp. | reverse complement strand
ACGCGCATCTTTTTCGCCATGTCAGCTTCGGATTCAAAATCTAAATTGGCTTGGGTGGTTGCGGTACGCAACATCATATCCAAACCTTTGTCTCCTACTTTCACCATATAATCACGCATAATTTTGTAGCGTGACTTGGGCATCCAAGAAATATCATCCCGCTGCCATTTGGGCTGAAAACCAACCGCCAAGAAACCAATCTCTAATTCCTTATTCAGTTGGCGCAATAAATCGAAATGCCGCCCCACTTCATCATGGGTTTCATGAATGGTGGCAAGTGGTGCGCCTGACAGTTCTAGCTGCCCACCTGGCTCCAGTGTAATGGATGCTAAGCCATGTTTTAAGGCAATCGGGTTGCCATTTTCAAGCACAGCAAGCCATTGTTCATCATGATTCCAATCTGCCAAACGCTCCAGCAAATGCTGAATACTTTTGTCTCCAAAATAAGGAATAGGGCGCAAAGTTTGGGTACAATAACCAATTTTTTCATGTTCAGTGCCAATGCGCCAAGCTTCTCTTGGTTTGTTGCCACTGCGGAAATAATCCGCCAATTCTTCTCGATAAATGCGTGTATGTTCCAAAATCATTCCCCATCACTTAGCTTACGTATGTGGAAACATACCCATGACAACAAAAAACAACCACCCTAAAGCGGCTACGGTTAGTTTTCGCCAATGTCTGCAAGGCAGTTGGGGCGATAGAATTCTACTGCTTTTTCTCTTGGCTGGCATCATACTCTTATGGTTTCAGATTTCGCAAACACTCGCCCAAGGTGCACCCACGGCTTATGTCTATCACGGTGAAACGCTGCTCGCAAAATACCCGCTTCCTGATGATGAACATATCATTCATGTGGCGGCGCAGGGTGAAATTGGCATATCCGATATTGAAATTTCCCAACAAGGTATTCGCTTTGATTCATCGCCGTGCTCCACCCATCATTGCACACTATCAGGCACCAAGAAATACACGGGAAGTGTGATTGCCTGTGTGCCCAATCATATTATGGTCGTGATTCGTGGGTCTGATGAAAAAGATGACAAAACCATCACGTTTGACGCGATTTCGGAGTAAACATGGTTAAAACCACCAAAAAACCATACCTTCCACCCCGTCCAAGCCTTGAATATTTGGAAAACAAAGCGGTATGGCTTGCTTTTGTATTGTTAGCGATTGGGTTACACGTGTTTGAAGCGGCACTGCCCAGCCTTGGGCCTTGGTTTAAGTTTGGGCTTGCCAATATCATGACCTTATTGGCACTGATGTATTTGGGCGCTAGAGCTGCATTCACCCTCGCCATTGCCCGCGTCACCATTGGCAGCATGTTTATCGGCACATTATTCACCCCCACCTTTTTTATCAGCCTCGCAGGTGCGCTCACCGCCGCCACAGTGATGGTGATATTGTATAAAGTATTCCCACGTATCAGCTTGATTAGTTTGAGTGTCTTGGCTGCCATTGCCCATATGACTGGGCAGTTTGTGACTGTAGAAACATGGTTTATCCAGCAGCCTGCATTGTATTACCTCCTACCCCCACTTTTATTACTTTCATGTGTCAGTGGTTGGGTTAATGGCGCAATCGCCACCTATATCTGGCAAAAACTTCAAGAAAAGGTGTAAATATGGAAACACACGTAACCGCACTAGATATTCTCAATTTTTGGTTTGAAGAGTTGGAACCCAAACAGTGGTTTATGAAAGATATGGCACTGGACAAAACTATGACCAAACGCTTTTATACTACCCATGATGCAGCCATAGCTGGTGAACTATATCTTTGGCGCGAAACAGCTGAAGGCAGGCTTGCTGAAATCATTGTACTCGACCAATTCTCACGCAATATGTTTCGTGATACCCCCAAAGCTTTTGCCTCGGATACCCTTGCCTTGATACTTGCCCAAGAAGCCATTCGCCAAGGTGATGACCAGCGCATTGATATTGAACAACGTGCATTCATGTATATGCCCTATATGCACAGTGAATCTGCCATGATTCATGAACAAGCCGAGCAACTGTTTAGTCAGGCTGGCGCTGAGTACAACTATGAATTTGAGCTAAAACATAAAGCCATTATTGACCAGTTTGGGCGCTACCCGCACCGCAATGAAATTTTAGGGCGCACATCAACACCTGAAGAAATTGCGTTTCTTAAACAACCCAATACTTCATTCTAAGTCGTCTTTTTTATCATCCAAGGGTGGTAATTTCTCGTTTGGTTTGTTGTATTGCTTCCACAAATAAGAAGCCAGCCAAATCGCAGCACCCACCGCCAAAGCATATATCAAAGCACTGTCTCCGCTGGGATTGCTCGCAAAATAATCTCTCATCGTGGCCACCATCCTTGTTCTTGAAAGGATAATACTTGTGTACCTGCCAACAAAAAGTGGTCTAACAGTTTAATATCTAAGGTGTGGCACGCTTCAATCAATTGTTTGGTCAAGGCGATATCTTGCTCGCTGGCTTGGGCTGTGCCTGCGGGATGATTGTGAAAAATTATCAAACCTTTGGCATCCAATTCCAAGGTGCGTTTGATTAATGTTCGCGGGTATACCACGGCTCTATCTATCGTGCCTTCAAATAAAATTTCAGATGATATGCAGCGGTTTTGTTGGTCGGTAAACAACGCGCCAAAATATTCAATATTTTTGTCTTGTAGCTTGAGGCGCAACCAATCTTTGACCACTTCGGGAGAGTCTAGTTTTGGCTTTTCTGCCAATTCTGATGCCAAATACCGCGTTTGTG
>JAUZQX010000035.1 GCA_030950765.1 Ghiorsea sp. | reverse complement strand
TCTAAAATATTGAGTTTCTCTTGGGGACTGGGCATCGCCGATTCATCAATACGTCGCTGCGGCATAAACATTTCAGGCAAATGTGCATAGTTAAATAAGGCAATCCTATCGGGGCTAAATTCAATGATTTGGTCTAAAGTTGTATCAAATGTTTTCACGGTTTGATGCGGTAAACCATACATCAAATCGATATTCATCGACTTAAAACCTTCTCGCCTTGCATCATTGAGCACATGAAGTGTCACTTCTTTGCTTTGAATACGGTTGACTGCTTTTTGTACCACAGGGTCAAAATCTTGAACCCCCATACTCATACGATTAAAACCAACTTCTCGCAGTGTTTTGACCGTTTCAGGTGTGCATTCTCTGGGGTCCATTTCAATACTATATTCAGCACTGGCATCATCCACAAACTGGAAACGTTCACGCAGCTTACCCACCAAGGCTCTGATTTGTTCATCATTAAGGAATGTTGGTGTACCACCACCAAAATGAAGCTGAGTCACTGGGCGCGTATTACCCACCAAGTCTGCCACAGCATCAATTTCTTTGAACAATAAATCCAAATAAGGCTGAGCCCGTTCATATTGTTTGGTTACAATTTTATTGCAGCCACAGTAATAACAAACTGTGTTACAAAAAGGAATGTGGATATATAAAGAAATCGGTGCATCAACATTTTCCACACGTTTTAATGTTGCCGCATACGCCGAACAACCAATACCATCATGAAACATAGGCGCAGTCGGGTATGATGTATACCTAGGCCCTGCTTTATCATGTTTTTTGATTAAATCTAAATCAAATAAATCAGCACCACCCAAACGGGCGGTGCCTCGACTGTTTTTCCCCATGTTTTATTTTATTTCTTTTTTCAAGTATGCGATAATATTTTGTGTATCATCTTCTGAAAGCTTAGCAACACCTTTACCCGCGCGGTCAACATGACGGCCGTGGCGAATACGAAGGTCTAATAAATAATCACTCATATCAGTAATTTTAAGTGCATGCGCACGGTTTCCTTGAAGCTTGATAGCTGATGGAGAACTATGGCAAGCTTTACACGTCGATGAAAACAGCTTTGCGCCCTTATTTATATCAGCCTTAAAACGCAATTCGTGAACGTAATAAGCGACATCTTCAATGTCGGGGTTGGTGAGTTGATGACGTTTACTTGTCATCTTCGTACCCACACGACCATAACGAATAGTATGCACAGTTTCTTTTAAGTCTAACTTAGAATAAACCAAGTTTTTAGCGCCCATACCTGTTTTAGCACGCCCATCAAAACCATGGCATGTTGCACAAACTTGTTCAAATCGCTTTTTACCATTGAGCATATTTACTTTACGTTTAAACGTAAAGATGTAATCAATTACATCCTCAATTTCAGCCGAATCTAAATCATATTTCTTAGGTACCATTGCAGTTCCACGGATACCATAAGCAATAATTCGTCTTAATTCATCGCGATCAACCACATCAGACAACGCTGTTAAGTCACGCGCTGGATATGGCTTGAGTTTTTTACCCACATCTGAAACTTTACCATCAAAACCATGACATGCCGCGCAGCTCTTCTCATAAAGAGCCTTGCCATGCATATCAGAAGCCATAGCATTACCCGAAAGCAATGTAATACACCCTACCATTAATGCCACTTCTTTTAACATACTCCCTCCAGAATATCTTTATATTTTCTGTGCTTGGATAAATACAACCAAAGCATCAATTTCTTCACCAGAAAGTTTATGTCCAAATTTAGGCATACGTTTCTGACCATTGGTAATGGCAGAGCGTAACGCCTCCGCATCCGAATTCATAGCACTGACAGCAGGGCCAACTTTTTTCTTACCTATAGCATGGCACATTTTACATTTTTTGCTGAATATTTTTGCACCATCTGGCATATCCGAAGCTATACCCACTTGTGCTGTCATTGTAACTGTAGCTATAAACGCCAAACCTTTTAATAAATTATTCATTTCCTTCTCCTTTTACTTTACTTTTCAAAAACCACATTTGATAACCTGACAATAAAATTTGCAACCAGAGGGACAGCCCCATTAACCCGCCAGCAAAAACAACCACATAAGCAAAGTCAGGAATAACCTTGGTTACATACCAAGCCATAATATCAATTATTATCGCCACAAACGGAATCACCACTGCAACCCGCTTCCACAGCACTGGCATTTCACACAATAAAAATATCCTGCCCACAAAGAATAGAATAAACGCTATACCAAACAGGTGGATATGAGATACACGAACCAAAGTAGGGATAGAAGCCCCTGTATCCTCTTGGGTTAGTTCCATCACATGATTATACGTTTCCAGTGATGGTACAGGCATACCACTTTCTTGCGAGTGGCACATGATACAGTTCCTATCCAAAATAAGCTTCACTTTTGTTTCATACCCAGCTTCAGAGCTTCCACGAGCAATCCAGTCCAGCACATCTTGCTTTGCTTTCTCAGAAGGGAAGTTACCCGCCATAGGCCCCATAATTGCCGTAGCTAAACGTGTTTGCCCATGTGCTCCATTATAAGCAATCATGACATCTTTGACGGACAAGCCTGGCTCACCATCTCTTCCTTCATGGGTGTAATAAGTATTTAAAAGAGCAAAAAAATACGCCAAACCAATCATCAACAGAAACATGGTATCAAGAATTTTTTCACTTACAGATACATCAGAAAACCTTTGGTAATGACGCAAAATAATCCCCCTTGCGCAAATAACATTAAAAATAACAGGGACACAATGCGCTTATTATTATTTGATTGCAACACCATGTTTTTGGAACCAGACATAGGCTGAGTCTTGATTATTAAACTTACCATCCATTTGTGCTTCATAAGCCGCTTTAAGCACCTTGCCAACACGAGGGGAGGCTTGCATTCCCCAACTCAACAGTACCTCACCTGTGATAAGCGGCTCCACGCGCGACAGCACCACATCCAAACCCTGAGCACATTCAAGCCAAGAAAATGCAGGACGGGAAGGTGGTAAAGGCATGCGCCCACAAGCATCGGCCTCGGTCAATATTTCCCAAAGAAAGATATTCATTGGCTCCAGTCGCTGCGCCAACCTACGCACAGCCCTTGGTGTTGGTTCACCTGAGAAATGTGCCACGTGCTCACGCACCAAAGGTGCAATCGCTTGTTTCAACCATTTAGGCGCACCAATACGCTCCAAGAATTCAATACTGGGCTCCACCCCTTCTTTCCCATGATTGGGTGAACATATTTTACCATCTTTGTTGGTAAACGTAGTTTGCGGCTTGCCCAAGTCATGGCAAAGTGCTGCAAACAATAAAATCATCTTATCTTTCGCATTTAATTGTCGTTCCTTAGCCAAACGGGCTGCTTCATCTACAACCAAACACGTATGTGTCCACACATCACCTTCTGGATGCCAATACACATCTTGAGGACAGTCTTGCAACGCTACAAGCTCAGGATATAAGACATCCCACTTCATACTCTTCAATGCCTTCAACCCCATACTTGGTTTGTCCGCCCTACTCCATTTCACCCATTCCTGCCAAACCCTTTCAACAGAAATTGTATCCGCTTCTACTATCATCTGCTGGCAAAGTTCCGACGTTTCCTGTGCAATACACATCCCAAAACGCGCAGCAAACTGCATGGCTCTCAATGGACGCAAGGGGTCTTCAATAAATGCAGAAGACACATGTCGCAGCACCTTATTATCTAAATCTATTTGCCCTTGATGCACATCAAGCAACACTTGTGTTAAAGGGTTATACATCATCGCATTAATGGTAAAGTCACGGCGAAGTGTTGCTTGTTCAGGCACCATATTTGGATCACAATCCACATCAAAACCTTGATGCCCTTGCCCTGTCTTTATTTCTTTACGCGGCAAAGCAACATCAATTTCTAAGCCCTTCAACCACAACTTACGTACACCAAATTGTTTCCCCACATACTCACAACGCCCAAGCTGACTTAAAGTTGTCGCAAGTTTTTGTTCTTCAAGCCCAAATATTTCAACATCCCAATCTTTCGGTTCAATACCAAACAATAAGTCACGTACGCAACCGCCAACCAGCCATGCCTGACCATTGTTTTCATGAAGCTTCTCACAAAGCATTTGTACACTTTCAGGAATAAGTAATTGAATAGGGGATGAACTCATGCGCACAGCTTAAAACCTCATCAAGACGACAACAACGCCTTCTTGTTAAAACGAATTAAAACTTGTACTTTTATAACCATACCATATTGTTATCTAAACAGCATATTCAAAACGCAGCTAGAGGAATAAATATGGGCTTTCAATGGGATGACAAATACTCAACAGGTAACACTGAAATTGATAATCAGCATAAGCAGATTTTCGCCTATTTGGATGAGCTTGAGGAACGTATTGAAAATGGTGCATCTCAAAAATGGGTGCAAAACTTCATGGATGCACTCGGCTTATATACTCGCAGCCACTTTTGTTATGAAGAAATCTGTATGCGCCAAGCCAAATGTTCCGTTGCTGCAAAAAATAAAGACCAACATGCAAAACTGCTTGCCGCATTCTCCAAAGCCGCAAAACGTTTTGAACGTGAAGGTGTCAGTGATGAGCTTTTAGCACAGCTGCAAGCATTCCTTACCAGTTGGCTGGTCAACCACATCATGAAAATCGACATACACCTCAACGAGTGCAATAAATAACAACACCTTCACATTCAGCACAAAAACATTGCTCATAAAAACAATCGCCTTATAATGCGCTCCCTTTTGCTGAATTTCGAGCAAAAAGGAATCCGTAACGGGTCAACCCGTCGGAATATATTATATATTGGAGTTCAATATGATTGAATACGTTTTAGAAGCAGAATTACGTGAAGACTTAGGCAAAGCAAACACGCGCCGCCTACGCCGCGCTGGCAAACTACCTGGTATTATCTACGGTGGTGGCAAACCTGATTTACCAATCATTTTGGACTACAATGCAACTGCAAAAATCATGTTGCGTGATGAAGCTTTTTATACATCAATGATTGAAATCAAAGTCAAAGGGAAACGCGGTAAAAACACCGTACTTCTTAAAGATACACAATGGGATTCAATCTATGATACACCAATGCACTTGGACTTTTTCCGTGTATCTGGCAGTGATTCAGTAACTGTGTCTGTACCTGTGCATACCCTTAACGTGGAAGACTGCCCAGGCGTAAAAGCAGGCGGCCAACTTTCTGTGATTCGCCATGAGCTTGAAATTACATGTCGTGCTGATGCTATCCCTGATAATGTCGAAATTGATTGTGCAGCATTCGAACTTGACCAAATTGTACATATTGATGACATACAATTGCCTGATGGCATGGAAGTTATCCGTGATGTGAACTTCACCGTACTTAGTATTGTAGAGCCAAAACGTATGGAAGAATCAACAGCAACTGATGAAGCTGTTGAAGGCGATGCGGCTGCAACTGATGAAGCTGCAAAAGCTGAAGGCAACAAAGAAGCATAAATATGAAAATGCTTGTTGGGCTTGGTAATCCAGGCTCCAAGTATGAGAAAACACGCCACAATGTTGGCTTTCGTTTTCTTGATTTTCTCGCAAAATCCGAGGGGTTGAGCTTTGGCTCTGCCCCTCGTTTTCATGCGGAGACGGCAACTACAACCATGGATGGTGAAAAGGTTTTGCTCGTAAAACCACAAACATTCATGAACAACAGCGGTGAATCCATTGCTCCACTTGCCAAGTATTATGATATTGAACCATCCGATATTACGGTTATTTATGATGATTTGGATTTACCATCAGGTAAACTGCGTATCAAATCAGGTGGTGGGCATGGTGGGCATAATGGTTTGCGCTCGATGAACCAACACCTTCCCAACGCAGATTACACCCGCGTCAAAATTGGTATTAGCAGACCACCAAGCGGTGATATTACCCCTTGGGTATTGGGTGGTGCTGATGAAGGTGACCGCGCAGATGAGTGCCGTATTTTTGATGCTTTGTTGCCTCAAATTTCGTTACTCATTTCAGGTGAACGCGACAAAGCAGCCAACAAGATTCATCACTCATTACAAAGCTAAATTAACAAACACAGGATTTATCATGGCATTAAGTATCGGTATTGTAGGACTTCCCAATGTTGGCAAATCAACATTGTTCAACGCACTAAACGGCGGCGGCGCAGAAGCTGCCAACTACCCATTCTGCACCATTGACCCCAATGTTGGGCTTGTTCCTGTGCCTGATGCACGCCTCAAACCTTTGATTGATATTGTAAAACCGCAAGCTGTACAGCATGCCGTGGTTGAGTTTGTCGACATTGCAGGGCTTGTTGCAGGTGCAGCAAGTGGCGAAGGACTTGGTAATAAGTTCCTTGGCAATATCCGCGAATGTTCAGCCATTGCCCACGTGGTTCGTTGTTTTGATGATGATAATATCACCCATGTTAACGATAAGGTGAATCCAGTATCAGACATTGAAACCATTGATACAGAACTCATGCTTAAAGACATGGAAAGCTTGGAAAAAGCGATGGAACGCCAGCAAAAGTTATCCCGCTCAGGTGGCAACAAAGATGCTGAAAACGCGATGGCTGCGATGAAAGCAGTGCTTAGCCAATTGGAAGATGGCACCACAGTTCGCCGTCAGCAACATGAAGCTTCAGTGATAGAAATTATTGCGCCTTTAAACTTACTTACTGCCAAACCTGTGTTGTATGTTGCCAATGTGGATGATGACTCATTGCCTGATGGCAATGCTTATGTAGAACAAGTCCGCGCTTTTGCCAAAGCTGAAGGTGCCGAAGTTGCGGTAGTATCGGCGCAAATCGAATCCGAATTGGTCGAAATGGATGAAGAAGATAAAATGGAATTTTTATCTGATTTTGGGCTGACTGAACCAGGGTTAAACACCGTGATTCGTACTGCATTCACATTACTTAAACTTGCCACTTATTTCACCGCAGGTGTAAAAGAAGTTCGCGCTTGGACAATTCATGTCGGTGATACAGCACCTCAAGCTGCGGGCGTGATACACACTGACTTTGAAAAAGGGTTTATTCGCGCTGAAGTGATTGCCTATGAAGACTTCGTAAACCTTGGCGGCGAAGCCAAGTGTAAAGAAGCGGGTAAAATGCGTTTGGAAGGCAAGGAATATATCGTGAAAGACGGTGATATTCTTCACTTCCGTTTTAACGTCTAAAACACCCGCGGATTTACCTCATCCCCGCTCATGAATGGGTGAGGTAAGACCACGCCGAGGCTACCCATGGCTTCCATAAATACTCAGTGGGTCATAAACGCACACTGCAAATATACACCTTGACTCTATCCTACCCCCCCCCTTATATTGCCGCGCAACTTATTGATATAAATAAGAAATTAACCCTCGGGGGATTCACAACATGAAAAAAATCATTGCAATTGCAGCCTTGTCTGCAGCACTAACAACATCAGCATTCGCCGCTGACAACACTACTTACGTCACTGCTGGCTTAAGCTCGGCAACCTATACAAATACTGGCGGTTTCCCTAATCCAGGTAAAGTTGATTTGGGAGTTGGCTATAGCTTTACACCCACATTAGCAGCGGAGCTTAGCTACCATCAATTTGGTGACTCAACACTTGTAGATGTTCTAAATGGCGTTTCAGCAACCGCAAGCGTATCTTCGTTTACTGCGGCAGTGGTTGGCAGCTATCCTATCAGCGACCAAGTATCTTTAATCGGAAAAATGGGATTTGCCAGCAATAAAGTAGATGTAACAAGTAATTTTGGTTTTAGCGACAGCCTCAGTAAAACATCTCTGTATTTCGCAGTAGGCGGTGAGTATAACATCAGCGATAAATATTCAATTCGCGCGCAATACGAAGACTTTGGCGATATCGATAATTCAACTAGTCCCGCAAGTGCTACAGCTTTGGGCATGAGTGCAGTAATCAAGTTTTAATCTTTTGGTTGATGACTTCCTGTTAACGCAAGAAGAACCCATAAAAAGCCTAGGTTCTGCCCTAGGCTTTTTTATTGCATTTCCGCTTTAACGTTTAAGCTGTAATAACGCTAAAAAGATACTGTGCACCTGTTGCATAGTTTCCTTCAATT
>JAUZQX010000034.1 GCA_030950765.1 Ghiorsea sp. | reverse complement strand
AAAGCACTGTATCTTTCTGCAAGTTTTATCATTGAAGAGGGTTATCCATTATCTGACCTCAACCGAATTGTAGAAAGCATGGCCGCAGCAGCTAAAAAAGCGGGTGTGATGGTGGTAACAGGTGATACCAAAGTGGTGGAGCGCGGCAAAGGTGATGGTGTGTTCATTACAACGACTGGTGTTGGTGTTGTGCCTGAAGGCGTCAATATTTCAGGGGATAAAGCGCAAGCGGGTGATGTGATTTTGGTTAGTGGTAGTATGGGTGACCACGGTGTGGCGATTATGTCCAGCCGTGAAGGTTTAGAGTTTGATACTGAAATCTTATCTGATTCGGCAGCACTGAATGGTTTGATTACTGAGATGGTGGAAGCTGTGCCTGAGATTCATTGTTTAAGAGACCCTACCCGTGGCGGATTAGCCACGACGTTGAATGAAATTGCCCAGCAATCGAATGTAGGTATGCAGTTAATCGAAGATGATGTGCCTGTGCATGAAGATGTGAACGCTGCATGTGAACTCTTGGGCTTAGACCCCATGTATGTTGCCAATGAAGGCAAGTTGATTTGTATATGTGCGCCTGAACATGCGGATACCTTATTAAAAGTGATGCAAAACCATGAATACGGTAAAAATGCAGCCATTGTTGGTAAAGTAGTGGAAGATGAACACGGTTTTGTACAAATGGAAACTACATTTGGTGGCTCACGCATTGTCGATTGGTTGGCTGGCGAACAGTTACCAAGGATTTGCTAAGGTAGTTATGCGAATTTTGCTGCTCACCCACGCTTTTAATAGCCTTACCCAAAGGCTATTTGTGGCATTGCAGCAGGACAAACACGAGGTCACCATTGAGTTTGATATCAATGATGAAACAGCGCAAGAAGCTATTGACTTGTTTCAGCCTGACTTAATTGTTGCACCTTATTTGAAGCGGGCAATTCCTGATTCGATTTGGCAGAATCATACGTGTTTGATTGTTCACCCTGGCATTGTGGGTGATAGAGGTCCCTCATCCTTGGATTGGGCAATTTTGAACCATAAAAACAGTTGGGGTGTGACTGTGCTTCAAGCCAATGCCGAAATGGATGCGGGTGATATTTGGGCAAGTTTTGAATTTGAGATGCGTAATGCAACCAAAGCCAGTATTTATCGCAATGAAGTGACTACTGCTGCTGTTACTGCGGTTCAACAAGCAGTTGAACATTTTCAGAGTGTTGGGTTTAAACCCATGCCATTAAAACAAAAACTTTTATTAGCGAAAGGGAAACTACGCCCTTTGATGGCGCAAAATGTACGTAGAATCAACTGGCAAAAGGATGATACGGCAACGGTGTTGCGTAAAATCAGATGTGCGGATGGTTTTCCTGGTGTGCGTGATGAATTGTTTGGGCGGGAAGTGTTTCTTTATGATGCCCATGCCGCCAAAGGTTTACACGGTGAGGCAGGTGAGGTGATTGCCCGTTCTGGTTTGGCGATTTGTAAGGCGACTGCAGATGGCGCAGTCTGGATTGGGCATGTGAAAGACAAAGCACATCACCATGCGTTTAAACTGCCTGCGACGGTGCTGTTTGCCGATAAAGTTCAAGCTTTATTTGATGTTCCAGAAGATGAGGGTTATCAGCAGGTTTGGTATGAAGAAGCGCATGATGTGGGTTACCTTCATTTTCCGTTTTATAATGGCGCGATGAGTACCCAGCAGTGTCAAGATTTACTGGTCGCTTATAGGCAGGCTACGCAGTGTAATACGAAAGTGATTGTCTTGATGGGCGGTGCTGATTTTTGGTCCAATGGCATACACTTGAATATGATTGAAGCGGCGAAAAGCCCAGCCGATGAATCCTGGGCAAACATTAATGCCATGAATGATTTGTCTGAAGCGATTATTTGCACCACATCTCACATTGTGATTTCTGCCATGCAAGGTAACGCTGGTGCTGGCGGGGTATTTTTGGCGCGAGCAGCTGATGAAGTGTGGGCACATGAACATGTGATTTTGAATCCACACTACAAAGATATGGGTAACCTATACGGCTCTGAATATTGGACATATTTGTTGCCCAAATATTGCGGTGACGAGCATGCCAAACGCATTACCCAAGCACGATTACCTATGGATGTTGGTGAAGCCTTAGACTTGGGTTTGCTCAATGATGTTATCACGGGTGAAAAAATTGGTTTTGTAAGCGCGGTGAAGACCAAAGCAGCAGCCTTAGCCGAGCAAGATAATATATATAAGATGTTGCAGGAAAAAGAAGCACAACGTGACCAAGATGAAGCAGAAAAACCGTTGTCGACTTACCGAGAAGAAGAACTCAAACGGATGAAGAAGAATTTTTATGGTTTTGACCCAAGTTATCACGTGGCAAGGTATAATTTTGTTTATAAAGTATGTAAGTCACGCACGCCATTAACCTTGGCAGCGCATCGTAGCATGGGCACCAATGCGACAAGGAGGGCAGCATGAGTGATATTTTACCATCTATTTTATTGGTGGATGATGAAATCCGCGTTTTAGAATCGTTGAAACGTTTGCTGGAAGATGATTTTGATGTGCACACTGCAACGTCTCCTGATGAAGCCATGATGGTGATGGCAGATGAGTGGGTTCAGGTGGTGATTTCTGATCAACGTATGCCTGTGACGACGGGCATTGAGTTTTTACAAGAAGTTCGTGGACGTTTTCCCGAAGTGATTCGTATTATCATTTCAGGATACACAGATTCAGAGGATATTATCACTGCCATCAATGACGCAGGTATTCATCAATATATTACCAAACCTTGGGACCCCAATAACTTGTTGCTTACGGTGCGTAATGCTGTGCGTTTGTTTGAGTTACACAGGGAAAACCAACAGTTAGCTACTGAGCTTAAAATGTTGCCCACTTCGGTGGAAGAAGGGTTAGAAGAACTTAGGCACCGTTTAAGCAACGCTTATGATGTGGATTATGGTATTGTGCGTTCTCCAGATAGTTGCATGAATCAGGTGTGCGATGTGATTCGCCAAGTCGCAACCTTTGATGTGTCGGTATTGTTGATGGGTGATTCGGGTGTGGGTAAAGAGCTTTCAGCGCGGGCTTTGCATTATGGTAGCTTGCGTTCGGATAAACCGTTTGTTGCTGAAAACTGCGCGGCACTGCCTGACGAGTTGTTAGAGAGTGAATTGTTTGGTTATAAAAAAGGTGCATTTACGGGTGCCAATACCAATCGTATTGGTTTGTTTGAAGAAGCCGATGGGGGTACGATTTTCTTGGATGAGGTGGGGGATACTACGCCTGCATTTCAAGTCAAACTATTACGGGTGCTGCAAGAAGGTGAAATACGTCCGCTGGGTGGTAATGAACGTAAAAAAATTAATGTGCGTATCATTGCAGCCACCAATAAAGATTTGGAACAAGAAGTTCGAGAAGGACGATTTCGCGAAGATTTATATTATCGCCTTTCAACATTCAAAATCATGATTCCACCGCTGGCTGATCGGCTACAAGATGTGCCCTTGTTAGCGCGAGCTATTTTGACAGATGCTATGCAAGAGTTGGGCAAGAAGGTGAAAGGTTTTAGTGATGAAGCACTGGTTTGTATGCAAGCCTATCATTGGCCAGGTAATGTGCGCGAGCTACAAAACGAAATCAAACGTATGTTGGTGATGGCGACAGGGGATTATTTGGGTGCAGAGCTGTTGTCCCCCCAAGTTTTGCGTGCAGCACCACAAGAAGATGAAGCAGAGTTAGATTGGCTGATGACACAAGAGGGTTCGCTGCGTGAACGTTTGGATAGTTTAGAGGCGCGAATTGTCCATGAAGCATTGATTCGC
>JAUZQX010000033.1 GCA_030950765.1 Ghiorsea sp. | reverse complement strand
AAAACATGTGCCATGACCAGCATCCTCAAGCAGCGATAATGTACCATGCATAGCATCCATCAGCTCTTTGCTTATCGCTAAACCAAACCCCGTACCTTCCCCTTTTTCTTTGGTGGTTACGCTAGGGTTAAAAATAGATGCACGCATGTTTTTCTCAATGCCATATCCCGTATCACATACATCAATCACAACATGTTCACCTTGTTCAATCGTTTGAATATGCACCTCGCCACTTTCGCGACATGCATGACAAGCATTGTGAATGACATTCATCAACACCTGCATCAACATACTGCTGGAGGCATACACCAAAGGTATATTCGAACCCTCGTTGATTTTAATCACTACCCGTTTATGTTGGGGAGACATTTGCCCCAGTTTAACAGCATCTGCAATCACAGGTCTCACCGCGAATTCATGAAATCGAACATCAAATTCATGTCGACCAAAATCCAGCACTGTTTGAATAATCAATTCCATGCGCTCGGTTTCTTTGACGGCTGAGTCTAAATGTGAAGCCACTGCTTGCGTATCTTGTTGCGTCAACTTGCGTTTTGCCATGTGTAACAACATGCCTACCGAAGCTAAAGGGTTGCCTACTTCATGGGCAAGGCTTGCTGACATCACACCCAAAGCGTTCATTTTTTCTTGATGTGCAGCTAGGCTTCGGATTCGATTTAGCTTTTGCTCTCGCTCCTGAAGAGCTTCACCCATAGTATTAAAAGCTTTGGCTAACTCTCCAATTTCATCATCTGAAACAACCGTACAATGCACATCAAAACTACCTTCTCCAACCCGTTGCACAGCCTTTTTCATTTGCACAAGTGGATGTACGATTTGATTATAAATAAAATAAGCTAAGAACCCTAAACTAAGCAATAATACCAACATTAAAGCAACTGTTTCTTGGCGCATATCCATTCGCAAACCCGCCATCATTTGCATAGCACGGTTGACCTGTTCATCTAAAGCATGGTGTTTACGGGTCAGGTGCTCAACAGCTTGCTTGGCTTCTGTCGCTATTTCATCAATAAAAATAGGACCTTCCATATTTTCTGTCGCAAACGGCAAAACAAATACCTTTCCTGCAATACCTTTGATGTTTTTCACACTTTGCATCAAGTCAGTTAAACTGCTGTCTTGGTATGTTGTTTCATATTGTTCAATCATTTGTACAAGCTTTTGCTGATATTGATAAAAAACATTTTCAGCCCGATGATCTCCCGTAATAAGAAAGTCATTGACCACTTTAATATTACGGTACACACCCATTTCAATCGCATGTAAATCGTGACTTTGGTGATTACTATTTTCTACAACCGCCGCTTCTTGTTGCAGATGGCGCATATCACTGAGTAAATCCCAGCCAAATACTGCCACCAGAAAAAAGATAAGGCTTAACAGTATCCCAACTTTTAATGCTAAATATTTACGCAAAACCAACCCGCCATATTATGTCTCTCTCACAACACTACTCATACCTATGATAAACTTTAGCTTCACCCTGCTTATCAAATGCCCATACACTATAGTGTTTGGACGGTTTTCCTGTTGCTTGCATACCGGGTGACTGCATAGGCATGCCAGGTGCTGCAAGCCCAATAACCTGAGGTCGCTCTTTAAGCAAACGTTTCACATCTGAAGCCGGAACATGCCCTTCTATCACATAACCATCCACAATCGCCGTATGGCATGATGCCAACCCAGCGGATACGCCGTATTTTTCTTTCACTGCTGCCATGTTTTCATGCGGCACCTCTTTCACCACAAAACCTGCATCCCGCATATGTTTCGCCCAAGCTCCGCAACAGCCACAGCTTGGATTTTTATACATCACCACTTCTGCTGCAATAGACTCAGCCGTCAATCCACCTATCACAAGCATAGGAGCCAGCAATAGTCCTAACACAAGTTTTAATCGCTTTAATTGACACATTTTCATCTCCTTTCTTCCATCAAATCTTACTTCCAAACATCCAAATCTAAATTCAGCATCACAGCTTGCAAAATATCACTTCGCGTAACAATACCAACAAGTGTATCTCCCTCTACAACAGGCATAGCACCCACACGTTGCTCAACAAACAATCGCGCAATATGCCGTGCATCGGTATCCACACTGGCAGTTAACACTTTGTCTTGCATCACCTGCTCAACCAACACATTGTGTTTATCCTTCCCACAAGACAAACAAGCTGTTCCCGTGCCACATTTGCACCGATAAATATCACGATCTGAAATCATACCTATCAAATGACCCTGTGCAGACAGTATCGGAATATGACGAAAACGTCCTTGCCCTAAAATATTGAGTGCTTTTGCTGCTGCTTCTCTTGCAACAAGCGTCACAACTGGCGCAGTCATTACCTGCGAAGCTTTCAGTGAATGTTTCTTTTCATTTACACTGTCCGCCGACTGATAGGCTTGTAAGCTTTTAGCATGATATGTAAGCCAAGAACCATCATGACTATGATTTTCTTTAATTTCCTTGATTTTTTGGCTATTGCTTATTTTTTCCACACCTTTTCGCACAAACAACTGCTCTAAGGGAACCACATTACTAATGCCTGGTCCAAAAATTCGAAATTCAGGTAACATTGTTATCCCTCAATCATCCAGCAGGTACAGCAAAAACAAGTACAAATAATAAAGCCAGTCCGACAAGGATAAACCTTAATCGTTCCATATGGTTTTTACATACTGTAAAACCAACACAACATTGTAACAGGTAGTACAAGGCAAATGCTTTCGATGCCAACGTAATAATAGCAAAGGTTGACCCTGACCACGCCAATGCCATCGCCAAACCACCCACCAAGGCATAACCCCAACGCTGATTTACGCGGCCTACAGTCATTTCTGTCATATTGGCTGTGGCGGCTAATGTATCTGCAACAGCGGCTGAGAATTGCGACAGCCCTGCTGCAATAATGAGTGGTGCAACCAATAATACCGACACTTCTGCTGCCAATAAAATTAAACTGTTTTCAGCATAGTCACCATTCAATATCACCACAATCGGCAGTGCCAAGGCTACAAAAACAACATAAACAGTTAAAGATAAGTATTGTGACCAACGCGATGCGATGATTCGAGTTTGGCTATCAAACTCATTGCCAAGATAACGTGTAGTTTCAAAACCTTGCACCACAATTAAAGTACCCGCGACAATGGTAATCATTTCCCACGTGGAGCGCTCTGGCATGGCTGGCATCACGAAACTGCCCGCATCCATATAATATTGAACATCATACATCGCAAAACCAAGCAACAACATCGTTAAAATGGCTAGGGTGATATACAACGCCCAGCTCTCCATTTTTTCCAATGGTTTTAAACCACCTGCCACACCAATAAAAGTGATGCTGCCAATAATAATTGTGGTTAACAGGCTTTTGTTAAAACTCGAATCCATATCAAAAGCACTCAACACAAAAGAACTTAATATATGCACATACAAACAAATCGAAACTATATAAGCAGCGACAAGCGCAAAAGATGATAACCGCTCTAACATTAATGTACTTCGCTGTTCACCTTTCTCCAGCACAGGCTCTGCACATAAAATATTATGTCGTACCACCGCACCAGCCTGAAAAGCTACAAACGCTACCACCAACATTGCCAACACCGAATACGGACCAACACTGCTTGCCAATACTGGCACAATCACCAAGAAACCACTGCCAAAAATAGAAGCCAGCGGTGTGCTCATGGCAGGTGTTATTTGTAAAAAAGTCTTTGCTTCAGCATCACTTGAACATCGATGTGTCATATCATTTTTCATTGAAACCCACTTGTCACTCTTCATCACTGCATAATGCTGCATAAGCCTTGTTACCAAATAACATGCAACAAGGCTTACATATGCACTACATACTCACATTATTGTTCGTGTTTTAATCCACCCATCGTTTTACGATGAACACCATCCGACATGACTGCTGGCGTTTTAGTTTCATCTGAACTTTCTTCTTGTTTTTGATGGTGCAAACCACCCATTGTTTTGCGGTGTACACCATCCGACATCGATGATGCTTCACCTTTGTCTTCATTCATTTGCCCTTGGTGGTGCAAGCCACCCATCGTTTTGCGATGCACCGTATCCGACATTTCACTCGCATATGCTGGTGCAGTGAAAACTACCGCACCACACAATGCCATCATAACAACACTTATTTTTTTCATGCTAGCCTCCTGTAGACCTACACGCCCTCATCATATATTCAGCACCAACGAACGTGAAATTGACACCAAAATCTTACAACTTTGTATTCTTCAACCTTAGCACATTCACCAATGGGTTGCTTAAAACCACCATCTTAACCCCGCAATCAATGACACATTATTCGCCGTTTCACCAGCCGATCTCAAGAAGTTAGCTGTAGTGCCAAGTGCTTTCTGTTGAGCAACACCAATATAAGGTGCAAACTCCCTTGTCATTTCATAACGTAAACGCATACCTAACTGTATATCGTTAATGCCTTTACCAACACCAAACTCAGGCACATCCGAAAATGCGAGGTTGATTTCAAGCCTTGGCTGTAAAATAAGGCGTTGCGTAAATAATAAATCATACGTGCCTGTTATCCGAGCAGACACATCTCCTTTATCACTAATAAACAGTGCGGGTTCAAGATCAAACCAATAGGGAGCCAAACCTTGAAAACCGACAACTGCAAAAATACGCTGATCACTTGCTCCTGCGCCATAAGACTGATCAAAACGTATGCCCGTCTGTATATCCCAAAATGGGCTAACAGCATGGCTGTACAATGTTTGCAACTCCAGTACGCCAACCTTGGTTGATTGTTCTTGGTCTCCCTCAAATTTCATCCATAGCTTATGATAATCAGTTCCTCGCCAACCCTGAATATCCCAACGCAAACTATTATTACCGCTATTATTTGAACGGTACTCCATTTGGTCGGCAATCAATTTACCAAACACAATTTCATCCGTATCTTCCCAGCCTGCCATGTGCCGATATTCATAATCATCAGAATAATCCGAGCTTCGTGCATCTGCTGGTGCATCTCCGCCTTGCATAGAGCCGTTCTGCATCACACTGCCTGCATCCATCACTACGTCCATTTGCATTTCTTTAGCCTGCGCAACAGATAAAACTAGCCATGCACTCACCAATATTAAAAATACCCTAAAAATACTCATGCGACCACCACCTCTCTAAACATACCTGCAGCCATGTGATACAATAAATGGCAATGAAATGCCCAGCGACCTTCAGCATCTGCCGTGACTAAAAAACTTACTCTCTGAGCTGGTTGTACAGCTATTGTATGCTTCCGCACCTGAAAACTGCCATCTTCAGCTTCTAAATCCGACCACATGCCGTGCAAATGCATGGGATGAATCATGGTGCTGTCATTGTGAAGTATCACACGAATACGTTCACCTTTTCGGAAATGAATAGGTTTGGCTTCATTAAGCTTTAACCCATCAATTGACCAAATAAATCGCTCCATATTACCTGTGAGATGCAATTCGATTTCTTGTGT
>JAUZQX010000032.1 GCA_030950765.1 Ghiorsea sp. | reverse complement strand
CAAAGGTAACGTCCGATGTACCCCAAACCGTACCTGCATCTACGAAAAATGCACCTCTAAAACCTGCTTGTTCCATATAAGGCAGCGGAAATTGCAAATCGATGGAAGCTGTTGCTTTTTTCGTACCACCAAGAATATCTAGCGTTAGAGGGTCTACAACAGAAATACCAAAATAGTTATAGCCTCGCATACTACCTACGCCGCCCAATGAATACCTACGATATATAGGAACCTCTTCACCATTATAACCTTGAATTTGCCCCAATTTTAAAGCTGTGCGTAATGTCCAGAAATCAGTTAATGGGAAATATTGTTGTGCTGAAACCGTTGTTTCATAAAACTTCCTATCACCCGTTGCACCTGCGTAACCTAGAGAAGCCGAATATAAACCACCTTCAGAAGGAGCAATCCTTCGGTTACGTGTATCATAAGAGAGCGACTGTACAAATTCTCCCGTAGAATAAGTTCCTTCTTGTGAACGCAATGCCAATGATGATGTTGTCGGCACACCTGAAAGTGTTGTTGTTGTTAAATTATAACCCACGGAGTAACGCATGTATTCATTAAGCGCCATGCCTAAATTAAACGAGGCACCCTTGCTGTCTTGATTGTATAAAACAATGGTGCGTATATCTGTTTGACTTTGGAAAACACGTAATGATGCACTAACATCTTCACCAAAAAAGTAAGGGTCGGTCAAACTAATATCATAGTTATTCACTGCACCACCAACATCGGCGCTCAGGCTTGTCTTATAACCACCGCCCAGAAAGTTATTTTCTGAAACCGAACCTACAAAACCTGTACCATATAGCTGAGAATAGTTAATGCCCGCTGAAAATGTACCACTTTTCCCTTCTTCAATATCCAGCTTCATATCAACTGTATTCGCTGCTTTGCCCCTAGGCGTTGATATTTTACTCTTTGAAAGATAACTAATCCGTTGTAAGCGCTCTTTACTACGGCGAATTTTACTCGCACTGTAACGCTCGCCTTCAGACTGACGCAGTTCCCTGCGAATCACATGTTCTTGTGTTTTGCTGTGTCCGTGGACTTCAACACGTTCTACATAAACCTCACGGCCTTTTTCTATATCAAACTCAATCACAACCGTGTTGTTTTTTAGATTCCTATGAAACATGGGGGTGACATTGGCAAAAGCATAACCTTCATCACCCACCTTTTCTGTCATCGCTTGAATTGTCTGACGAAGTTTTTCCAGTGAGTATAGCTCCCCTTCCTCTAGCTTTACCGTTTTCATCAATGCTTCTTTTGATGGGGTTATATCACCCGTTAATTGAATCGCACTGACAGTAAAAGCAGCGCCTTCATAAATACTTAAAGACAAATAAAAGCTATCTTTGTTGGGTGTTAACATCAAACGTGTGGATTCAACTTTTGCATCCAAGTAACCAGCATCTTGGTAAAACACGCGTATCATCTGCGCATCAGCTTCAAAGCGTTGACGATTAAACACATCATTATTACTAAACCAACTGCCTAAACTTGAAACAGACGATGCCAAAACATTGCGTAGCTCATCACTAGAAAACGCTTGGTTACCAATAAAACGAATGTCCTTGATATGGGTTACCGTACCTTCATCAATTCTCACCTTTACATCCACGCGACCATCATCTAAAGGTATAGCCTCAATATTCACATCCACTTGATAGTAACCTTTTGCCAAATAAGCCTTTCGAATCATGTTTGTATCAATTCTTTCTACCAATGGGCTTAAAATCATGCTTGGTTTAATCTTCATTTTTGGGCGAAGTTTCTTGTTGGATAATTCTTCATTACCTTCAAAAGAGACACTGGCAATCACAGGGTTTTCTTTGACCACATAAATAAGTTTAATCCCACCTTCGACACGTTCACCTTCGGTATACACATCCGAAAAGTAACCTGTCGCATACAAGCGGCGAATATCTTGACTAATCACACGTCTATCTAAAGCCAAACCAGCCTTACTGTGAACTTTCGCTATCACAGCTGGGGTTTCAACATAGCGGTTACCTTCAATAGCAACTTCAACCACAATATCTTCCGCCGCTGCAACCCGCATAAACGATAGCAACAGCACGCTGCATACAAGTGTCTTAAAACCAAATTTTATCATGCTTATCCTCGAAACAATCGCATAATGTCATTGTAAAATGCAAACAACATCAAAGCCATGATAAGCAACATGCCTATCATTTGAAAACGAACCTGAACCTCTGGACGCAAAGCTTTACCTCGCAACTGTTCAATGGCTAAAAACACTAACATACCACCGTCCAAAACAGGAATTGGTAACAAATTCAAAATCGCTAAGTTCACCGAGAAAAAGGCCAAGAACATGATGAAATAAACCAAACCACGATCCGCGGTGTTACCAGCCATTTGCGCAATAGCGATAGGGCCGCCTAAATTTTCTGCGGAAATAGAGTTACTAATCATACGTTTAAACATTTCACCTGTCATGACGGTGACTTCCCAAGTACGCACAAAACCATACGCCACACCTTCCAAGATGCCTTTGCGTTGCCATTCCGGTTCCGCCCAAGGTTTCGCGCTTAAACGTACGCCGATTAAACCTCGACCAGCATCATTGCCTTTCGGTGTGACTTCTAGTTGCAACTGTGTATTTCCACGCTGCACCTGCATCTGTACTGGTTTGCCAGCATGTTTGCCTACCACTTCAATCAGCTCATGCACCGATTTTATAGGCTCACTATTAATCGCCAACACTTGGTCGCCCGCTTTGAGTAAGGCAGCCTCCGCAGGGGAATTCGGCATCACTTCTTGAATTAGGATATCCAAGCCCAAACCAATACCCAATACTTCTTCAGCAACATTGGATAAAAACACATCTTTTTCAGGGTGCGTCAAATACACTGGCAAATCAATATGTTGCCCATCTCTATCAATAGATAAGATGTGCTCACCACCGACATTAAGCTTTAATGTTTCTTCAAAAGCCTGCCACGATGTAATCTCTGCATCATCAACAGCAACAACCCTATCACCAACCTGCAACCCTTGGTGCTCTGCTTCAGAGTTAGGATTTACTGAGCCAACAACTGGCGGCAACACTTGGTGCCCCATCCAACCCACAACCATGTAAGCCATGATAGCAAAAATAAAATTAAATCCAGGTCCTGCAACAGCAACTGCCGCTCGCTTCCAGACTGGCTGATTGTTAAATGCTCTTTTTTTGTCCGATTCCGACAAAACGACACGTTCTTCGCCATCTTCAAGCTGCTCATACGGGTTTTCACCCAACATCTTCACATAACCACCCAAAGGAATAGCAGCAATCACATACTCGACTTCACCGTCTTTACTGCGCCATGACAGCAACGATGGACCAAAACCAATGGAGAATTTTTCAACTTTAATACCCAGCTTACGTGCAACAATAAAGTGCCCATACTCATGGAATCCAATGAGAATGACGATAGCAGCAATAAAGTATAATGTTGTGTGAATAGTTTCTAACATGAAATAATCACTTCCTCAGCAAGTACTCTTGCTTGTTTGTCCAACTGCCAAACTTGTTCCAATGTTTCCACATGTTGCTCTACTGTTTTTTCCATCACAGACTCAACCGTAGCAACAATCTCCATAAAACCAATCTTGCCATCCTGAAACGCTTGGTTTGCCACTTCATTGGCAGCATTGAGAGCAATAGCAAGGCTATCTTCACCTGCAAGCACTGATTTCACCAAACGCATGGCTGGAAAACGTGTTTCATCAATGGCTTGAAATTCCAACGGTTGTGTTTGCGCCAGTTCCAACCAAGGAATTCCACTTTCCAACCGTGGTTCGGCTTGCATAGCATACACAATAGGAGAGCGCATATCGGGCATCGCCAATTGCGCTAAAACTGAGCCATCACGGTATTCTACCATAGCATGAACAATACTTTGGGGGTGAATAATTGCGGATAGCTGGTCAGCTCTGGCATCAAACAACCACTTGGCTTCAATCAGTTCCAACGCTTTGTTCATCATGGTCGCTGAATCAATGCTTATTTTTGCACCCATGCTCCAATTCGGATGAGCAACAGCTTCTTCTACGCTAATGTTTTTTAATGTTTCAGGGGCTCGATTACGGAAAGGGCCACCCGATGCTGTAAGGATAATGCGTGTGACTGAATCTCTATCGTGCCCAGCCAAGGCTTGGTGTACCGCTGCATGCTCTGAATCTACAGGCACAACCTCTGCACCATATTGTTTGGCAGCCTGCATAAATATACGCCCTGCAGTCACCAAACACTCTTTATTGGCAAGCCCTACGCGTTTACCAGCACGCACCGCAGCCAGTGTAGCTGGCAATCCAGCCGAACCCACCATGGCCGCCATCACCATATCTACTTCATGGGCAGATGCAGCAGCTTCAGCAGCATCCATACCATATTCAAGAGTTGTTTTTGCGGGGAGTTTACCTTTTAAAGACAGATACGCAGCTTCATCAGTCATCACCACTAGCTTGGGTTGTACTTTTTCTGCAAGTTCTTGCATCAAAGTCACATTTTTATGCCCCACCAAAGCATAGGCTTGGAATTGTTCAGGATGACGTAACATCACATCAATCGTGCTGGTACCAATCGAACCCGTCGCACCCAAAATGGTTAACTGCATAGGTTGGTTCATGATAACACCACCCATAACATTGCGACAAAAGGAATCGATGGAAGCAAAGCATCAAATCTATCCAAAATACCCCCATGCCCTGGCAGCATACGACCACTATCTTTAACACCTACCGCACGTTTCAATGCTGACTCACCCAAATCACCAGCCACAGAAATCATCACCAATAACAAAGCCAACACCACCGCTGTCATCATAGGCATGGCTAACATTTGCACCCAAAAGATGGCTGCCGTTGCCGTGCCAAATAACATGCCACCCATAAATCCTTCCACACTTTTACCTGGGCTAATCGATGGGCAAAGCTTGGTTTTACCTATGGCTTTACCTGTAAAATATGCCGCAATATCTGCTGCCCATACACCAAGAAAAGCACCTGATAAAAACAACACGCCGTTGGGCATATGACGAACTTCAATCAGGGTATAACAAAACAACATCAGCAACATGGTCATACTTTGTAAATATACAAAACGCGCAAAATGTTCAGGTGTATTGTTATGCCGATGTGTGACCAAGAAAATAATTAACCAAAATACGAAAGGGGTTAACAAAGGGAACAAAACAGGAATAGTGCCTGCACTCCAAATCCAAAACAAACTTGGAATGGCAAGTGTACCCACATAAAGCACACCTACACCCAAAGAGAGCATCGCAAGCAGTTCAACCACTGCCAACAAACCAAAGGTTACAGTAAGCAGGTTAAACACACCTTCAGATGTGTAAAACATCCAATACACCGCAGCCGCAAGTAGAAAAACTGCCGTAATTACACGTTTCTTAAGCTCACTCATCGGCAACACCTGCTTGCACTTGCTCACTGGTCTTACCAAAACGACGTTCACGGCTTGCAAAGTCTTGTAAGGCTTCCATCAAGTCTTGTTGGCTATATGCAGGCCAGTTGGTGTCTGTAAAATATAACTCTGCATAAGCTGCATCCCACAAATGGAAGTTAGAAATACGTTTTTCGCCACCTGTGCGAATCAATAAGTCTACTGGTAAAATCTCATCCCGCCCAAGGTTTTGATACAATATTTCTGGGGTAAGTTCAGCGAACGCCTTGTCCCTTTCTTTTTCGTCATCAAATGACGCATAAAATGTTTTAATACCATCAACAATCTCTTGTTGTCCACCATAATTTAGGCATAAAATAACATCAATTTTAGTATTATTCTTCGTAGCTTGCACAGCTTTATTCAAAGCTCGGCGTGCCAACCATGGAAACTTGGATATATCACCCAGAATTAAAAGCCTAGCACCTTTTTCTTGCATCTTAGGCACTTCTAAGGGAAGAAGTGTCGCCAAAAGTGTCATCAGGCCAGCAATCTCTAACTTTGGTCGTTTCCAATTTTCAGTTGAGAACGCATACAGCGATACTTGTTTTACACCAGCATCTTTTGCCCATTGAATCACATCATGCAAACGTTTGGCACCTTGTTTATGCCCTTCAAGGCGTGAAAGCCCCTGTGCTTTTGCCCAGCGACCATTTCCATCCATGATAATGGCAACATGTTTGGCAACACGCTGCAAAGATAAGCCTTCAGGAGAAGACATTAAACAGTCAAAATATCCTGTTCTTTTTTATCGATTACATTATCAACTTCTTTGACAAAACTATCTGTAATTTTTTGGATTTCATCCTGTAGACGCTTTGATTCATCTTCAGGAAGCCCATCTTCTTTCACCTGTTTTTTCACTGCCTCATTGGCATCGCGACGCAAGTTTCGCAAAGATACTTTGGATTTTTCAGACATCGATCTAGCCTGTTTTACAAATTCCTTGCGGCGGTCTTCTGTTAACTCAGGCAAAATAAGACGAATCACCTCACCATCATTGGAAGGCGTTAAACCCAAGTCAGAAGCCAACAATGCTTTCTCCAAGTCTTTTAACACAGCCTTTTCCCAAGGTGTAATCATCAAAATACGTGGCTCAGGCACGGAAATACTACCAATTTGGCTCACAGGCACATCTGAACCATAATATGGGACGCGCACATGGTCTAACAAAGCTGCATTAGCACGCCCTGTACGAATCATTGCCAAATCTGTTTTTAATGCACCAATCGTCTTATTCATACGTTCTTTCAAATCTTTAAACATCTCAACTCTCCTGAACTACTGTGCCTACAGACTCACCCATCACAGCTTTTAACATTTGTCCTCGTGTGGTCACATCAAACACCACAATCGGCATTTGATTATCTCTGCATAATGACATCGCCGTAGCATCCATCACACCCAATTGTTTGGTTAGTGCCTCTGTAAATGTCAGCGTATCATAACGTATTGCAGTTGGATCTTTCATAGGGTCGGCTGTGTAAACACCATCAACCTTGGTACCTTTTAACACCACATCTGCATTGATTTCCATCGCTCGCAAACTTGCGGCAGTATCTGTAGTAAAATAAGGATTGCCTGTACCTGAGGCAAAAATAAGAATCCGACCTTTTTCAAGGTGACGCACGGCGCGCCTTCGAATATATGGTTCTGCTACTTCTTTAATGTGTAATGCAGAAATCACACGAACCTTAGCACCTTGTCGCTCCAAAGCATCTTGCAAGGCAATCGCATTCATCACCGTTGCCATCATACCCATATAATCGGCACTGGCTCTGTCCATGCCAGAAGCAGTACCCATATTGCCACGGAAAATATTACCGCCACCAATAACAATGGCTAAGTCTATATTGCTTTCGCGCACTTCAATCAGCTCGCTTGCCAAACGATTAATGGTGTCAGGATCAATACCATAACCACTTTCGCCCATCAGCACTTCACCAGATAGTTTGAGTAACACCCGTTTATATTTGGTGCTTGATGCCATACGAACTCCTTAAAGCCTTGATACCAACATTTTAAATAAAGTTGAGAGCCTCAAGCTTGCTTAAAAAACAAACCTGAGGCAATCATAATTGTTTAACTTTTTATTTAGCCTTTAATTTGCGCTGCAACTTCAGCTGCAAAATCTTCTTCTTTTTTCTCAATACCTTCACCCAAAGCAAAACGAGCAACGGCAACTACTTTTGCACCTGATTGAACATCAGATACAGCCTTAGCTACAGTTTTATCCGTATCCATCACAAAAGCTTGATCCAACAAGCAGTTTTCTGAATAGAACTTATTCATTTGCCCTGTTACAATTTTCTCAACAATCGCTTCAGGCTTGCCACTTGCTAATGCACGTTCCGTCAACACTTTACGCTCACGTTCAATCGCTTCATCTGTTACAGAATCACGCGATACAAAATCAGGGTTCACAGCTGCAACATGCATAGCAACATTACGCGCAACCGTCGCAAGCGCATCGTCCGCATTGCCTTCAACAGCGACCAATACACCAATTTTACCAGCACCATGCACATAACCAGACACAACACCATTGGTTTCCAACACTTGAAAACGACGAACACTCATGTTCTCACCAATCGTTGCAATCAACTGTGACAATGCTTGCTCAACCGTCAAATCACCATCAAAATCCACTGCCAACAAAGCAGCTACATCCGCAGGGCGCTTAGCAAGAATCAAATCTGCCAATTTATCTGTAAAGGCTACAAACTGATCATTTTTACTTACAAAGTCAGTTTCAGCATTCACTTCCAATACTACTGCGACTGCACCTTCTGATTTTGTTACAACAATACCTTCAGCCGCAACACGACCAGCTTTTTTCTCCGCAGCACCTAAACCTTTTTTACGCAAATAGTCTACGCCAGCATCAAAATCACCACCTACTTCAGTGAGTGCTTTTTTACAATCCATCATACCTGCGCCTGTCGCTTCGCGCAGTTTTTTTACGTCAGCAGCTGTAATTGCCATTTCTTTCTCCATCCAAATTTGAGTGCCCACATAGGCACTCTTTTAATTATTTGATAAAAGGTAACGTTGTTACGCTTTTCCCTCTGATTTCACTTCTTCCTGAACTTTTTCCACAGGCGCTTCTTCTACTGGTGCTGTTTCTGCCACAGCTTCTTCAGCTTGGTTAGCCATCTGCTCGATAATATCAGCACCATCTTCAGCGTTTTCTAGGTGAAAAGTTTCAGTACCTTCAATGATTGCATCAGCAATCTTGCTGCAGAACAAACGCACAGC
>JAUZQX010000031.1 GCA_030950765.1 Ghiorsea sp. | reverse complement strand
AGCCTTGTTGGTGACTGTTGTGTTGCTTTTCGGTTTTCAAGGGCTGCAAATTTTAACCCAACCTTTGGTGATATTGTTGTTATCTATCCCGATTATCATTCAAGTATATTTTAATTCTGCCTTGGCATATTGGCTTAATCGCAAGCTCAATGTCGCACATTGCGTGGCAGGGCCATCGGCTTTGATTGGTGCATCCAATTTCTTTGAATTAGCCGTGGCAGCAGCCATTGCTTTGTTTGGCTTTGAATCGGGTGCAGCATTGGCAACGGTGGTGGGCGTGTTGGTTGAAGTGCCTGTGATGTTAACGGTTGTTGCTATCGTGAACCGCAGTAAAGGTTGGTATGAAAGGGGTTTAAGATGAAGAAAAAAGTATTGTTTTTATGCACAGGTAATGCCTGTCGCTCGCAAATGGCAGAAGGTTGGCTGAAACACTTGGCTGGCGAGACTTATGAAGTCTATTCAGCAGGTATTGTGGCACATGGCAAAAATCCACTTGCCATTGCGGCGATGCAAAATGCTGGCATTGATATTAGCATGCAAAAGTCGGAAGCATTAGCCCCTGCATTGTTGGATGAGATTGATTTGCTGATTACCGTGTGCGGCAATGCGGATGAAAATTGCCCCATCGTGCCTGTCTCATGCGAAAAACAACACTGGCCTTTTGATGACCCAGCCAAAGCAGTGGGAAGTGAAGCGGAAATTACGGTAGAATTTCATCGAGTACGTGACCAAATTCGCGATAAAATCAAAGCCTTTTTAGCCAGTTAGCTGCCTTCATCTATCTTAAAGAAGTTGGTATTCATATAATCCATGGTGGAACTATGTTGATTTAGCCATTGGGGTGTTGCCAGCTCAAAGAAGGTGAAAACGGGCGCTAAGTCTTGTGACGCTGTCCAAGTGATGACCACAGTATCAAGCGGTTCTAAATACTCATCATGCACTTGTTTGTAAACGGTATAAGGTGGAAAGTTAAGCGCAATCATTTTTTCATTTTCACGCTCAAAGTGGTCGTGAGTATGCACAACAATGGTCTCAAGTTGTGCTGCGAGTTCAGGTGTTTCTTCGCCAGCGTCATGTTTATCAAACAACACATAAAGCATGGCAACTTCTTCTACGTGTGTGTTTTGCATAAATGTAACAGCAACTTCGGGAATATCAGTTGGGTTACGAAGAGTTTCCTAAAAAAAAGCCTTAAATGCATGAAAGGAACGTTTCGGACCACAAAAACGCCAAGAAACGCAAAAAAGTAGTCAGTAAATAGAGTTTTTCACCTTGAACCTCACTTCCAAGGGCTGGAAATAGTATGGAACGCTGTGTTTCTCTGCGCTTTTGTGGCTCAATAAGAATATCGCGCCACAAAAGATCTAAGAAACATAAAGGAATCACACAGCTTATGCACATTGAATTTGAGCAGCCTATTTCTCAAGCTGGATTGTTGAGGTAAAATCAACGATGGTTCTTGTCCATAAAGTTGCTGTTGACTTGATATAGGGGTTTATAGATGAAGACGTTTTTTTCTAAATTGATGCGAGGCATCGAAAGCACACGTAATGTGCTACTCAACCTATTTTTCTTATTATTTATCGGCTTTTTTGTTGTCACTTTGTTGAATGCACAGCCTTCATTGCCAGAACGCGGTATTTTGAAGTTGGAGCTTAAAGGTGCGTTGGTGGAGCAGGTCAAACGCCCAAGTTTCGGTTTATCGGCGCTGACTAACCCAGAGGCTAAACAAGTTAAAGTGCATGATGTGGTGCTGGCTTTAGAAAATGCTGCCAAAGATGAGCGTATTTTGGGTGCTAGACTGGATTTGAGTGAATTAACATCGGCCGCTTTACCGCACTTACAAGAGATTCGTCAAGCGATTGAAACATTTAAAAAGAGTGGAAAACCTGTCATGGCGTATGCAGATAATTTAAGCCAAGCCCAATATTATTTGGCAGCCACAGCCGATGAGCTTTACCTGCACCCCATGGGTAATATTGCCTTGCAGGGTTACAGTGTTTATCGCAACTATATCAAAGGTGCGCTGGATAAGTTGGGTGTGGATGTGCACGTGTTTCGCGCTGGGAAATATAAGTCTGCTGCTGCTCCGTTAATGCAAAATGCAATGTCTGATGCGGAGAGAGAAGCCGATAGTCAGTGGTTAAACACGCTTTGGGATATCTATAAATCTGAGGTTGCAGAGATGCGTGGCATCAAAGCAGAACGCTTGCAGGAAGTGCTGGATACACCAGCTGCCAGCATTAAAGCGTATGATGGTGATTTGGGCAAACTGTTTGTGGCTGAAAATTGGGTAGATGGTTTGTTATATCCTGAACAAGCTGATGCCAGGTTACAGATGAAAACAGGGCAAGCTGATCTGGTTGATTATAAATCGTATTTGATGGCAAGCAGTGGTTTTTTGCCCGAACAACCCCAGCAAGCGGATAATTGGATTGGCATTATTACGGGAAGTGGTCAGATATTAAGTGGTGAGCAACCCGCTGGAACCATGGGCAGTGATACCATGGTGGAACTATTGAACACGGCACTTGAAGATGAGCGTATCAAGGCTGTGGTGTTGCGCTTAAATACACCTGGTGGCAGTGCTCAGGCATCTGAAAGCATTCGTCATGCCGTGGAAGTGTTAAGGCAACATGGTAAACCTGTGGTGGTCTCTATGGGTAGTATGGCGGCATCGGGTGGTTATTGGATTGCCACGGCTGCGGATGAGATTTGGGCATCACCTGCCACGATAACAGGCTCAATTGGCGTGTTTGGTATTGTTCCGAATATCAGTAATAGCTTGAATAAACTGGGTATTCATACCGATGGTTTGGGTACAACCAAACTCGCAGGTGCGATGCGAATTGATAAACCACTTACACCTGCATTGGCAGAATCGATCCAGCTGAGCATTAATCAAATTTACAAACAATTTGTTGGGCATGTTGCCAAAGGGCGAGATATACCTTTAAACAAAGTGCAAGACTTGGCACAGGGGCGGGTGTGGAGTGGTCGTGATGCCAAAGGTTTGGGTTTGGTGGATGAACTGGGCAACTTGGATGATGCCATCAAAGCCGCTGCTCGCCTGGCTCATATCGAAGCAAGCCATACACCTGTTGAAGTGATTCCACCTATGAATGTGATTGAATTGATGATGGAGAATATATTGAGCGAAGTTGTTGTTTCTCTAGATTTACAACCTTCGTCTACATTACAGGTGTTTATCCAAGCTTTTGATATGAAACTGCAACATATCTTTGCATTGAATGATCCAAGAGGTATTTATGCCTTGAGTGATATTGAGGTCGTGCAGTGATTAGGTTTCTTGGTCAAAAGTTTTTAAAACTTCTTTATATTTAAAACTAACATCTTTGCTGTCGTTTTTCTTTTCAAAAACGATAAAGGTATGTTTATCCAATAAATGTTTGGGGTTGATATTGATAAGAAGTTGTTCCTTATATACATCTTTTTTCTTTGTTTTTGATATATTGGGAAGCTTGTGCATATTTTTATAATACGTCAGCAACGAGCGCAGAAGGATAAGTGGATAAAATACTGGGAAGAGCAACAATGAACCTCGACTCAAACGAACATAACGAATCTCTTTGACCTTAAACCCTGATAAACGACCAAGAATACGCAGTTTTTGTAACCCAATAAGGAAAATATGCCCATGATATATTTCTGAGGAAACCGATTGGTCTTCCATCCAAATATCATTGATTTCATTGGGTGGCATTTGGCTGTTGGTTTCGCTTTCAAACATCATATAACTGAATTTTGCTGCAAGGTTGGAGTAACTTGGTGTGGTTATAACCAAGTCTCCACCCACCTTTAATACGCGGTTAAATTCTTTAAATACTTGCAGTTGATCGCTAAAATGTTCAATACCTTCTTGGCAAATAAGCATATCTGCGATGGCATCATCTGCGGGTATGCCTTGGGTAACATCAGCACGTTGACAGCTTATATCTTTGAGCTTGAAATATTCAGGAAACAAATCAAAAGCGAGCACTTTTGCACCTGAATCAAGTAATAATCGCGACGTGACCCCCGAACCCGCAGGCACATCAATCACCGTTTTACCTTTTAGCGAGCCTTTCACATCGCGCAAATAGTTGGCGACATGAAACTTGATGTCTTTGGGGTTGGTTGTGTAGTTATTATCCATGGTGATGGTCAGCCGAGCAGCGTCACCACTTCACCATCACGTTTATGAATATTGCCAATGTGATATACCGTTTCACCAGCATCGGTAAGCACTTGTTCGGCTTGTGCTGCTGCATCTTTCGGTAAGATAACCACGAAGCCTATGCCCATATTAAAGGTGCGGTAGCGTTCGTTTTTATCCACATCGGCAAAGCTTAATAGGTATTCAAATACGGGTGGCACACCCCAAGATGATACATCCACAGTCACAGCCAAATCATCGGCTAGAATGCGCTCAAGGTTGTCAAACATACCACCACCTGTGATATGTGAGAAACCATGCACTTTAACACCACTTTTCATCAAGGCGTTAATCGCAGGTACATACAAGCGGGTAGGTGCGAGGACTTTATCAATAGCCTTGCTGCCATCAGATAATATATCGTTGCGTAAGTCGGCTTTACCAAGCTCTAAAAGTTTACGCACCATGGAAAAACCGTTGGAATGTGGGCCATTGGAGGCTAGTCCAAGCACCACATCACCATCGGCAATGGTTGAGCCATCTACCATCTTAGGTTTATCAACCACACCTACGCAGAATCCACCAATATCATAATGACCCGGTGCATACATGCCTGGCATCTCAGCGGTTTCGCCGCCAATAAGGGAGCATTCACATGTTTTACAAGCATCAGCAATGCCTTCAACCACACCAGCTAAAGTTTCACCTTTGAGCGCACCTGTTGCCAAATAATCGAGGAAAAATAGCGGGGCAGCACCCAAAGCAGCCAAGTCGTTCACACACATGGCAACCGAATCAATGCCCGCCACATGGGGTAAGTTGTATTCCTGAAGCAGCAGTAGTTTCGTGCCAACACCATCTGTGCCTGAAACAAGCACAGGTTCTTTCATGCCTGAAAAGTCAGGCTGAAACAAACCACCAAAACCACCCAAGCCCGACAAAACTTCGGGGCGCATGGTGCTGTTGACTGCATTTTTAATTCTACCGACAAAGGCATTGCCAGCATCAATATCTACACCACAATCGGCATAACTTAGTTGTTCTTTATTATTAGACATCAAGATTTCTCACTTTTAAGGCATTGGCTTGGATAAAGTCGCGGCGAGGCTCAACAGCATCACCCATCAGGGTAGAGAATGTTTCATCAGCAGATACAACATCTTCAAGCATTACTTTTAGGAATGTACGATTGACAGGGTCAAGCGTGGTTTCCCACAATTGTTCAGGGTTCATTTCACCCAAACCTTTATAGCGCTGGATGCTCAAACCACGGCGACCTTCTTTATCAATCAAGTTGGCAACATCATCATAGGTACTTATTTCCCAACGTTTGTCACCACTGGATACATACGCGCCAGGGCCGACCAAAGATTGTGCATTGTTACAAAGCTTTTGCGCCTCAGCGAATTCAACGGTAGATACCAAATCAATATCCAAGCGTGAAATTTTGGTGCGACCATGGTCACGGCGCTCAAATTGAACCCAAAAAGCACCCAAATCTTCATCTTTGTAAATACGGAATTTTAAATCTTCATCGGCACGGGATTCACTTTTAAATGTTTCAATAAGACCTTGCAGATGTGTGTCTAAACGTTCTTTATCACGCATCATGGTGGCAGACATTTTTTTGCCTTCGACCAAGAGCTTGAGCACACGCCCATCCACACGCTGTGATAGACGAAGAATTAATCCGCGCAAACGATGAATGCTGCGAATAAATGTTTGGAATCGTTCGGTGGTCATCACGCCTTTTTTAGCACCTTCATGGTATTCTTTCTCAGCACTACCATGCTCAAGTAAAAACTCTTGGAGTTCACCATCATCAGCAATATACCTATCTTTTTTGCCCCTAGCCACACGATAAAGGGGTGGTTTAGCAATATACAAATAACCGCGCTCAATCAATTCAGGCATTTGACGGTAGAAGAAGGTGAGGAGTAGGGTCAAAATATGCGCACCATCCACATCGGCATCCGTCATAATCACAACTTTATGATAACGTAACTTCGCAATATTAAAGTCATCTTTTCCGATACCTGTGCCAAGTGCTGTAATCAAAGTACCCACCTCTTGGCTGGATAACATTTTATCAAACCGGGCACGTTCCACATTCAAAATCTTACCTTTAAGTGGCAGGATAGCTTGGGTTCTGCGGTTACGACCTTGTTTGGCCGAGCCTCCCGCAGAGTCTCCTTCCACAAGGTAGATTTCAGAGTTGGCAGGATCTTTTTCTTGGCA
>JAUZQX010000030.1 GCA_030950765.1 Ghiorsea sp. | reverse complement strand
AAGTGATGTTATGGGTGTCATCAGGGCAATGAGGGCGACTTTGGTGGCTTCGACGTGTTTTAAGACATGAAAATATAGGGAAAATCCAAACACGGAACCAAACAAAGCTAAGTATAAAATGGCGAGCGTGGTATGGCTGGGTGCGGCGACCAGTGTTTGGCTTAACGCTTGCCAATCGGGTGATGCGGCGAGCCAAGTGATGAGTAATAACGGTGTGGCGACGCACAATGTGCCTGCAGTCATGCTGATGGCGGGTACATGGGCGTTGACACGTTTGACCCAAATGGCAGATATGACATGAATAAGCCCTGAAACAATCACGCCACACACGCCCCATACTGCTTGCTCGCCCCATGTAATGCTTTGTCCAAACACCACGAGCAAACCGAAAAAACCAAGCAACATGCCGATGATGCGATAGCGTGTTATGAACTCATTTTTGAGCCAAAATATCGCAAGAATGGCGGTAAAAATGGGAGTGAGCCCAAACAATAATGAAACCAAACCCGATGGAATGAATTGCGCTGCCCAATATACACTTAACATACCACCATAAATACCTAATCCACCATACAAATAAGCCAGCAAAGCTTGTTTGTGCCAAAGCACACGTTTGTTGATGAGTGCTGCAACAATGAATGCCAAAATGAGACCAAGCAGCATGCGGCTGGTTACACCAAAGACAAAACCAGCAGCTTGGCCTGACCAAGCAATGGCAAGTGGCGTGGTGCTCCAAATCAGAACAACACCAAGATAAGCAATGGGTATAGGCATGGGTGTAATTATCCTCGGGTGCGTTTGATGGGCGGGTAATTATCGGGTGATATGACATGATTGCTAGTGTTATTCTTAGTTTACTAGGGAAGCTCTGAATAAGTCTGGATGAAATAGATTGTATTTCAGGGCATTCAAAATCCAGACGTGTGTTGCATGGAATAGCAAAGCTATTGCTCAAACGCACAACGCAGAGTTTGGAAGTACTGGACACAATATATGTGTTCATGACTTATTCAGAGCTTCCCTAGATTAAACTTAAAAAGTCATATTTGTAGTCGTAAGCCTGAGAAAGTATATCGGGGGTGTTAACCCTGTACAAAAAACAAGTGCAAGGTTTTAGCGAAAGGGTGCTTGTTCATTTTTGGACAGCCATCCCCAAGGGAGCCTTTCTTGCTTCGCAATTCATCTTCAAAACGAACCAAAAAGCTGCCCTTTGTAATCTACTTGTTTCCTTCGCTATGCCGCCGAAAAAGGAACGAAAGTTTTTTCGTTTTTATGCTTTTTCAGCGGCAAGACTGCGGCGCAGATTAACAAAGAGGGGAAGCCTGCTTACTTCGTGTCTTCGTGGTTTCAATGCTTTTTTAGGTCGTTTTACTTATACATAAGGTGATATTTTGAGTGTTTTTGTTTATGGTTTGCCCAGAGAGGGTTGAATAATCATGGTACAACATGTGTTTACAGAAAATGAGCGGGATACGGTTTATCATGTGATTGAGGCACGCAGAGATATGCGCCACTTTTCAGGTGGTGAAGTGCCGCAAGATGCGTTGTTGCGTATTTTGCAGGCTGCCCATGCAGCGCCCTCTGTGGGTTTGATGCAGCCTTGGCGTTTTGTACGCATTACATCAGGTGATATGCGTTCAGCCTTAATTCAACTTGTTGAGCAGGAAAAAGATAAAACAGCAGACATGATGGATGCGCGAAAAGCGGAGTTTATGCGCTTAAAAGTCGAGGGTATGCGTGAGTGCGCTGAACTGATAGCCGTGGTACTTGCGCCTGATGATGGCACAGTGTTTGGACGGCGCACCATGCCTGAAGAAATGGCATTGTGCTCAACATCATGTGCGATTCAAAATATGTGGTTGGCTGCACGTGCGGAAAATTTAGGTATGGGTTGGGTATCCTTTTTTAATCCGCAAGATGTCGCTAGTCTTTTGCAATGCCCCGATACAGCCAAGCCGATTGCTTTATTATGTTTAGGTCCTGTACATGATTTTTATGAAAAACCCATGTTAGAACAAGCGGGCTGGCGTGAGCGTAAAGACTTATCGAAAGTGTTGGCTGAAAATATGTATCCTGAATCATGAAAACATTGATATTGGGCGGTGCTCGCAGTGGAAAATCGAAGCGTGCAGAAGCTTTGGCGCAAGCCAGTGGCAAAAAGGTGGTATATGTGGCGACTTCGCCATGTTTTCCTAATGATAAGGAATGGCAACAGCGGATTAATCAGCATCAAACACAACGCCCAACAGATTGGGTTTTGTTGGAAGAAGAGTTATCTTTGACAAACGTGCTGCATGACGCGAAATATGAAGGTAAACTTTTATTGGTTGATTGTTTAACACTCTGGTTAAGTAATTTGATGTTTGCTAAATATGATGTCACACAAGAAGTCACTGACTTATGTCAGTTGTTAGCCAGTTATACTGGCGATGTGATTTTGGTATCCAATGAGGTGGGTTTAGGTTTGGTGCCAGAAACCAGCTTGGGTAGAGACTTTCGGGATCAGCAGGGGCGTTTGAATCAGCAGGTTGCTGCAGTTGTAGATTGTGTGGAATTTATTGCAGCGGGGCTTCCTATTAAGCTGAAAGGTGATGTGAACCAGATATAAAAAAGGCGACCATAAGGCCGCCTTTTAGCATAAGTGTATCTGTACCTAAGTTTTAATTAGATAGATTTCAAGAAAGCAAGAACTTCGTCTTGTTTTGCAGCATCACAGATTTTTTGCTTAGCCATTTTTGTTTTTGCTTTAGGGTTACCAGTGAATTCTTTAACAGCTTTCTTAGAGTCACACATCCAAGCGCGAAGATGTTCATCATCCCATTTCCAGCCGCCAGCTTTAAGAGCTTTGCTGTATTTTTTGAAGTCTGTTCCGCCTGCTTCACGATCAACAACACCAGCTAGACCAGGGCCTACTTTATGTTTTGCACTGAAGTTATGGCAAGATTTACATTTCTTTTCTGCGCCAGCTACTGCTTGAGTTGCTGCCAAACCGCTTACCAAGAATGCAGATGTTGCAGCAATCATTAATACTTTTTTCATTGAGTCGTCCTCCTCAGGAATTTATATAAAGTGGATTTCTAACCCCTTTTTTTCGTGTATGCAAGCATAAAACTAAAATAATATTAATGTGTCCTTCATGTTTTAGATGAAAATTTTGTCAAATAACATGATGTGGGGTAAGGCTAAGAGGGTGATTCCTGTTGATGTCACTATCACAACGATGATAATCTGTTTAATATTGCACGCATGAAAATAATTTTAGCATCACAATCACCACGACGTTTGTTTTTGTTGCAGGCGGCGGGTTTCACCATCGATGTTCGCCCCAGTCATATTGATGAAAGCCCCAAGCAAGGGGAGGATGTACAAGATATGACATCTAGGCTTTGTATGGAAAAAGCTAAGGCTTGTGTGCTGCAACATGATGAGCTGAAAATACCTGTGATTGCAGCGGATACGTTGGTGGCGATTGGGGATGAGGTGTTGGGACAACCTAAAGATATAGCGCAGGCAAAACAAATGATTCAAAAGCTTTCAGGTCAGAAACATCAAGTGCATACTACTGTCTGTGTACGATTGGTGGATGAATATTTGCTGCAAACCGTAACAACAGAGGTAAGCTTTCGTCAGATAAGTGATGCTGAAATTGATGTATATGTACGGCATAATGATATTCTCGATAAGGCTGGTGCTTATGCTATTCAGGGCGGCGCATCGGGTTTTATTACCAGTATACAGGGTAGCTTGGATAATGTGATAGGCTTGCCTGTGTTAGAAACCATGGTGTTATTAAAAAGAATAAGATGTGAAGACGTAGAGAGTGAGGCATAAATGAGTACAGAAATATTGGTTAATGTCGCCCCCTTTGAGACACGTATTGCGCGTATTGAGAATGGTATGGCTGAAGAGCTATATGTTGAGCGAACACGTGGTAAAGGTTTAAGGGGAAATGTGTACTGGGGCAAGGTGCAACGGGTGATTCCTGGTATACAAGCTGCATTTGTTGATATTGGTTTGGAGAAGTCAGGTTTCTTATATGCGGGTGATGTGCCGGGTGCGCGTAAGGATAATGTGAGCTTAGAAAGCGAAGCGGATGTGGATGAAAATAAAGATGCCGAGGAAGATACGAGTGATGAACAATACAAACAAAATATTGCACCCATAGGTCAGCTTTTAAAAGAAGGGCAAGAGATGCTTGTTCAGGTGTCGCGTGAGCCGATTTCTTCTAAAGGGCCAAGGGTTACAGGTTTGGTAAGTTTGGCTGGGCGTTATTTGGTGTTTTTGCCTGAATTGGATCATATTGGTATTGCAAGGCGTTTGGAAGGTGAAGAAGAGCGCACGCGTTTACTGACTATTGCTGATAAAATCAAAACTGAAAAAGGTGGGCTGATTATTCGAACGGTTGCTGAGGGGCACAGCCAAGAAGAGTTACAGCAAGATTTGAACTTCCTTATTCGTTTGTGGGAGGATATTGCCAAACGTAAGAACACATCAGCACCCGGTTCAATGGTACATACGGAGCTGAACTTATATCTTAAAGTCATGCGTGACTTTGTCGATGATGAAGTGGAAAAAATTCATATCGATTCCAAAGAAGCTTATAATAGCATGAAAAAATTTGCCAAACGGTTTATGCCAGAAGTCAGTAAACGTTTGTATTATTATCCTGGTGATAGGCCGATATTTGATGTGTATGGTGTTGAAGAAGAAGTGAATAAAGCTTTGAAACGCCAAGTACCCTTGAAATCAGGTGGTTCGATTGTAATTGATCAAGCCGAGGCTTTGATTGCGATTGATGTCAACTCAGGTTCGTTTGTGGGCTCACGAAACCTTGAAGAAACAGGGTTTAAAACAAACTTGGAAGCTGTGCATGAGGTTGTACACCAACTTCGATTGCGTAACCTTGGCGGTATCATCGTCATCGACTTTATTGATATGCAAGATGAAGAAAATCAAAAGAAAGTGATGGAAGTCTTGGAAGAAGCCCTCAAGCGCGATAAGACCAAAACCTTTGCGCTACCCTTTACCTCACTTGGTTTGGTGCAGCTTACCCGTAAACGCACTAGAGACTCATTGGGTCGCATGTTGCAAATGGAGTGTGTTCGTTGTAATAGCACGGGGTTGGTTAAAAGTATGCAAACGGTTTGTTATCAGTTATTCCGTGAAATTGTAGCTGAGGCACGGGCTTACCCCAGCGAGAAGCTAATGGTGATTGCACATCCGAGTTTGATAGATTTGATGTTGGGTGAAGAGAGTGAAATGGTATCACAATTGGAAGTGTTTTTAGGCAAAGAAATTAGCTTCAAACAAGATGTAAAACTAAATCCAGACCGTTATGAGGTGGTATTATTATAGAGCAACGTGGTTTGCGTCTTTATGTTCACACACCATTTTGCCTGCACAAATGCCACTATTGCGACTTTAATTCACATGTTTTTGCCGAGCCACCTTGGCAATCTTATACGCAAGCATTGGTGGCAGAATTAAAATATTATGCAGACCAGCCTCAATTTCAAAGGCGTGAGATTCAAAGTGTATTTTTTGGTGGGGGCACACCTTCCCTTGCCCCTGCCAGTTTGTTTGCTGCTGTACTGGATACCTTAGCCACATCATTTACTTTGGCTGATGATATTGAAATCACTTTAGAAGCCAACCCTGGTGCCAGTGAAGCGGAGCGTTTTAAGGGGTACCGCGCGGCAGGTATTAATCGTTTGTCGATTGGTGTGCAAAGCTTTGATAATGATGAGTTAAAGTGGCTTGAGCGTATTCATTCGGCAGATGAAGCCGAAAAGGCATACAATATGGCGCGTGATGCTGGTTTTAAGCATATCAATCTTGATTTGATGTATGCGCTCCCACATCAAAGCTTAGATGAATGGTTTGTCTCACTTGAAAAAGGCATCGCACTCAACCCTGAACATTTGTCGTGTTATCAACTTACCGTTGAACCACACACAGCATTGCATGTCACCCATAAAAAACAAAAACTTGCCTTACCTGATGAGGATTTGGCATTGCAGTTTTTTTGGCAAACCCGTGAAAGGTTGGCAGATGCAGGTTATGCCGCTTATGAGATTTCTAACTTCGCCAAACAAGATAAACATTGCAGACACAACTGCGGTTATTGGTTGTATGATGATTATATTGGTATTGGTGCGGGAGCTGCGGGCAAGTGGGATACGCAAGATGGTGGGGTGATGCGTTATAGTAATATTCGTGCACCACAATCTTATATTGATGCAGCCTTAGCCGATGCAAAAGCGGTGAATAGCCAAGAAGTGTTATCCCATCAAGCGGCGATGGGTGAAGCGGTGTGGCTGGGTTTAAGGCGGAGTCAAGGTGTTGATTTAACTTGGTTTTTGCAGCGATTCGGGCTTTCTTTACAGGACGTTTATCCCGTGCTGACGCAGCAATGGTTGAATCAGAATAAATTGGTGAAAACGGGTGGAAATTTAAGGCTTACATCAGCAGGGCTAAGCCTTGCTGATGATATAGCCGCATCTTTTCTGGTGTAAACTTTAAGCAGCTGCCTCATCAATGATGGCGGTGAGTGTGGTTTGTACTTCATCGGCGACTTGACTAAGTTTTTCGGATGAAGATAGCATTTCTAACATAGGTTTAGGTTGAATCATGCCGATTTTAGTGTTGCCATCTTCTTGCCACACTGAAATCCGACATGGCAAAGCCATATTCATAGCCATATCTTCGGATAATACTTCAAAAGCTTTTTTGGGGTTACATACTTCAAATATTCGACACTCAGGTTCGAAAGGCACACCTTTTTTGTTCATAGTCGCTTTAAGGTCGTGGATGTGTAACACACCAAAACTATGATTGATCACGGCAGCTTCTAAGTCTGTGGCTGCTTGTTCGATATTTTTATTTGAATCAACAATATATTTCATGTTCACCTCAGTATATGCTTTCTTGAGTGTAATCCTAAGCCCTAGCAACTTTTATTACAATACTCTTGCTATTGCTTAAATAGGTCTATTTTGCTATACATAGCTTATGAAAATATTATTCTTAATACCTATGCTTGTATGTAGTTTTGCTTTTCAAGGGATAGCGGAAGAGAAGCAAGGCACGGTTGTTTCTCTCTCTGCTGAAGCAACGGCTGAAGTGCCTAATGATGAAGTTGTGGTCAATTTTCGTGTTGAAGAGCGCGGGAAAAAGCTTGATGCACTGCGTAAACGGGTCAATCAAATGAGCGCGAGCATTAAACAAAGTTTAGCCAAAGAAAAAGGTGTGAAACTTAAAACATCAAGCCGCCGTGTGAACCCAGTATGGAAGCCGAACCAATACAATAGTGTGCGTGAAGGCTGGGTGGTGGTGCAATCAGCAACCATTACCAGTAAACATTTGGATGATGTGCCGCGTTGGCTGAATATTATTGAACATGCAGGGGCAAAACTTCAAAACTTAAGCTTTAGGGTTAGTGATACATTACGCCGCAATACGCAAGAGAAATTACGGATTCAGGCGATTCAACAATTTCGTATCAAAGCTGTGACAGTGAGCAAGGCATTGGATGCAACATCCTTTTCTATTCGTCATTTGAACACGGGCAATAGTCATTCTCCACCGCCTGTGCATCGTAGAGAAGTGGTGATGATGTCGAAGTCTAGGAATGCTGCACCAGCATTATCATTAGGTGATAGCCGAATCACAGTGAGTGTAAATGGTGATATTGTGGTGGAACAGACGATATTTAAAGTGGACTAGAGAGCCACTTGCAAAACTCATGAGCGGCGATTGACTTCCCCACTCTGGCGCATTTTGAGGCTGGAATTTCAGTGCATGGAACCACCATGCCCCTCATTCCAGCCTCAAAATGCACACAAAGTGGGATTGCCACTCATCCACCCAGAGTTTTGCAAGTGGCTCTAGAGACTTTCATTTTTCCAAGCATCCTCATCCCACTCAGCCTCATCCCAAGCTTGAATAATGCTTTTTGCTTCATCATAAGCTGCTTCATTCACCATCACTTTAAGTAAACCCGATGCTGCGATTTCGCCAACACCGCCTTGCAGGTATTCACCGAGAATGGTGGCTTGTAAGCCTGCGCGTTCTAATAAGTGCTTGATGATGTGTGCCTCACCCAGTTGATTGGCTTCATATACAAGTTTCATATTTGCTCTGGATACATTGTTTTGCCTTCAGATAAACGCAGCCAGCCTTTGATAATACGATAAATAATCCAAATGGCATTGGCGATGATGATTAAGTAACCAACAATAAGAATAAGGCTCATAAAACCGATGATTGACCATAAAAGTCCAAACCAAAAGGTGCGAATTTGCCAGTCAAAGTGTGATGCCAACCAAGTGTTTTGCACATCATCTTTTTTGACATAGTTAAGAATGACCGCTGCAATAAAAGTAATACCGATAAAAAAAGACACAGCTTGTAATGCATAAACAATGGTTGTGATGGTTTTAAGACCATCAAGATTGGAGGGCTCTGTGGTTGTCGGCTGTATGTCATCTTGCATGGTTAAACTCCTGTAAGAGTATGCTGCCATGTGTTTATGTAGGGTCAAGCTTGCCTCAAAGGGTGAGTAAACGCAGGATGTTGCGCTGACAACGTGTTTAGGTGAAATATGCAAACAAAAAACAAACATTTTATGGAACAAACCACATTACCAAATGGTGTGCAAATTGCCACACGCGAATTACCCAAGGCACAAAGTGTCGCCATTGGTATTTTTATTGATGTGGGTAGCCGCGATGAGGCGGCGCATCATGCAGGTATTGCCCATGCCTTAGAACATATGGTATTTAAAGGTACGGATAAACTTGATGTACATCAACTGGCTGAAAGTTTGGATGATTTGGGAGGCAACGCCAATGCCTTTACCTCCCGAGAGCGTACTTGTTTCCATATCCATGTATTGTATGAAGATTGGCAAAAGGCGTTGGCATTGTTATCGGATATGTTACTCAACCCAGCATTGCCTGAAGATGAGTGGTTACGTGAACGGGAAGTGATTTTCTCGGAAATGAGCATGGTGGATGATAATCCTGATGAATGGGTATATGAGCAACATACCAGCCAAGTGTTTGCTGGGCATACTATGGGTGAACCTGTGTTGGGAAGTCGTGAAACATTATCATCTTTTTCGGTGCAAGATTTGCGCGATTATTTGAATGCGAATTATCGGGGAGGCAATGTATTGATTGCGGCTGCGGGGCGCATTCAACATCAAGTTTTGATGGCAGAAATCGAACAAAGTGAATGGGGAAACACAGCCAATAAACAGTCGAAAAACCGTGTAAGCCCAAAGGTACGTCGTGGTAAACATGAAATGCCAAGGCCGATGGAGCAAGCGCAAGTGGTGGCATCTTGGCAGTCGATCAACATTACATCACCTGATAAACCGATAGCTTGGATTGCTAATCAATTGCTGGGTGGGAGCATGAGCTCTATTTTGTTTCGTGAAATAAGAGAAAAACGTGGGCTTGCGTATAGTATTGGTTCACACCTCTCCACTTATACCGATACGGGGCTGTTGAGTATCAGTTGCAGCACTATGCCTGAGCAGCTTGAACCTTGTTTGGATGTGCTGCAGCAAACCATTGCTGATATTTGTCAAAATGTACCTAAGGATATGGTGCAGCGGGCACAGCGCCAGCTTACGGTGCAGTTTCGCATGGGTATGGATTCAGTTGAGGGTGCGATGTTGCAGCTTGGTGGACTGTTGGATGAAAGGACGTTGTATTCACCGCTGGAGTGGGTGGATAAGGTGAACACCGTGCAGCCAGAACAAGTTCAACGATGGCTTAAACAACAACTGGAAACAGATGCTTTGTGGACGATAGCCACTCCAGAACGCGTGTCTTAAAGATTTTCAGTATGTTTTTGTGCGATGAGTTTCGTACGTGATGAAACCCCCATCATCTTAAAAACAACAGTAATATGGGCTTTGACAGTCGCTTCTGATATGGTCAAACGGTGAGCAATATCCTTGTTGGATAAACCTAAGTATAACAACTCTAAAACTTCGGATTGACGGGGCGTTAGTTGCCCGCGGTTGTTTTTTTCTGAGGTGTTTGAACTGCTTTTAGGCATGGGCATGTGCGGCAGAATATGAGGTGGGATATACCGACCACCTGCAAGCATAAGTTGGATGGCTGAGAGAAGAACAGCCAATACAGTGTTTTTGGGAATAAACCCTGAAGCACCCAGCTCTAAGCATTGCCAAACAAGCTGGGGGTCTTCCTTGGCTGAAAGCATGGCAATGGGTAGATTGGGGTGCTGCTCTTTGCTTTCCCTGAGTAGGTCTAGCCCTTTACCATCGGGTAATATGTGGTCTAGGAGCACGAAGTCGTATTGATGTTGGCATTCTTGTATTTTAGCACGAGCAATCTTTAAAGATGATGCTTCTGAGATGGTGATGTTGCAATCTGAACCTTGCAATAGCCCAGATAGAAACTCCCGATAGCAATCTTGATCATCTATAATAAGAATGTACATGTCCCAACTCCACGCTTATTTGATGTGTAATGCAATCATAAACGTGAATATACGACTTAGGTCTAATATGTTATTTAGAAATGTGAGTTAGGGTGCGCCACCAATTGGGGATAACTGGGGCGGGGGGGCTTTATAAAACTCAATTTTATAAAGCCCTCAAGCCGTATCTGTTAGAAGATGAAAAATTATACATACTTTGGTTGCACTCATGATGTTGTGTAGTGTTTTCAGTTAAACGAAAATAAACAGTGCTCTAAATACGCCATACGCCAATATTTCAAGTTCTATACCAGAGCTTTCCTGTACAGGCTGTATTTGTGTTATAGGCAAAGGTATAACATAGATCCTACTCAATAAGAGTGCAGCGAAACACAGCGCTTTATACTATTTTCAACCCTTGGAAGTGAGGCTTTAGCCTCGCCTCTCTAAAACCCCAAAGGGTTTGACCTAGTTTTTGTTCAAAACCTTGTATCTACTCAAATGAAGGCGAGGCTAAAGCCTCACTTCCAAGGTGAGAAACACTATTTACTGACTACTTTTTCGTGTTTCTTGGTGTTTTTGTGCTCAGAAATGCTCTTTTCACGTATTTAAGGATTTTTGAGGAAGGTATAACATATGTTTGATGGTGGCTGGGGTGATTTGATGTTTTTGCTCATGGTTCTTTCTTTGTGTCGGGGTGGCGATGTCACCCGAGCATAGTATCATAGGTAGGCTTGGCACTCTTAGGGATTTTTTGTGGAAAATTTTCCACTTTGGTCGAAATGACAGACCTGCTGAACTCTTTACTGTTCTAAATGTGCAATCCTAACAGGGGCGGGTGGGTGTGAATCATGCCATGCTGAATAGAGAGGGTCCGGGGTTAACGTTGCTGCATTATCCTCATACATTTTTACCAATGCGCTAATTAAATCCGCAGCTTCTGCATGTTCTTTAGCGTAATCATCAGCTTCAAACTCATGTTTGCGCGAATACATGCTCATGATGGGTGATATAACAAAGGTAAATACAGGCGTGACCAACATAAACAAAATCAAAAGCATATAATTGGAAGCATTCGACACACCCAAACCTTCATAAAACCAAGCTTGTTCGGCAAGCCAACCCATAATGGCAAAGCCAGCCAAGAAGATGGCGAAGGTAACAGCCATACGTTTTTTGATATGGTTGCGTTTGAAGTGACCCAATTCATGGGCAAGCACTGCCAATGTTTCATTGGTGGATAATTGGTCTAATAAGGTATCATAAAAGACAATACGTTTGGTTTTACCAAAACCTGTGAAATACGCATTGCCATGACTGGAGCGTTTGCTGCCATCCATCTGATACAAACCATTGCTTTCAAAACCACAGCGTTGCAGTAAACCTTCAATAGCCTCTTTGAGACTTTCATCTTTCATGGCTTCAAATTTATTGAACAATGGAGCGATGAAAGTCGGGTATGCCCACATCATAAGCAGCGAGAAACCAACCCATATAGCCCAAGCCCAAAGCCACCATAAAGTACCCGCGCTTTGCATCAGCCATAAAATGACCCAAATCAGGGGTGCTGCAATCACTGTCATCAAAGCCGCACCTTTTACCATATCGGTGATAAAAAGTTTGGCGGTTATTTTATTAAAACCAAATTTTTCTTCGACAACAAAAGTATTATAAATAGAGAAAGGTAAATCCAATAAACTGCCCAAGAATGAAAATAAAAGGATAAATACCACGCCAGTGGTCAGTTCCGACCAGCCCCAGCTGCGTATCATTTCATCGAGTGCATCAAGCCCACCACCCAATGTCCATATCAATAACAAGCCCAAACCATACGCTCCTGCCCAAGTGCCAACCTTGATTTTGGTGGTGGTGTAGCTGGCAGCCTTTTGATGTGCTTCTAAGGAAATGGCACCTTTAAAACGGGCAGGGACTTCATGTTTGTGTGTATGCACAGCTTTGAGCTGGCGTTGGTCTAGCCAAAAATCAATGGCAGTGGAGATAAATAGTGCGATTAAGAAAATTAAAGTAAAAGTTAACATGTGCGGATAATAACTGGCAGTAAAGCTTTGTCATCTTTGTGTTCGCTGAGTGTTGTGAATATATTGTCAGTTGTTAGTTTTGACGCATGAATGAACATGCGCCAATAGGTATATTTGACTCAGGACTTGGTGGGCTGACGGTCTTTGAAGAAGTACGTAAGCTTTTGCCGCAGGAAAACCTTGTTTATATTGCAGACTCAGCTTTTGCACCGTATGGGGATAAAGATAGTACAACAATAGCGCAGCGAGCATGGTTGCTTGCTGATTTTTTGACTCAAACACAGGATGTTAAGGCACTGGTTGTGGCGTGTAATACAGCGAGTGCTGCAGCCATTCTGGCATTGCGTGAACGGTTGGATATACCTGTGGTTGCAATGGAACCCGCCATCAAACCTGCGGTGGATGTTACAGACACGGGAGTGGTTGGTGTTTTGGCAACTGAAAACACACTTAAAAGCGATAAGTTTTCCAGCTTGTTGGATACTCACCAACATAGGGCGCGAATTATGGTGCAACCTTGTTTTGGCTTGGTGGAAGCCATTGAAAAAGGTGCAATGAATTTAGAGAGCACGCGACAGCTTGTGTTAAAATATGTACAACCAATGCTTGAAGAAGGTGCTGATACCATTGTCCTTGGTTGCACGCATTACCCTCTGCTTGAACCCGTGATTCGGAAGCTTGTTGGCGAGCAAGTACATATTATAAGTACAGGTGCAGCCGTTGCTAAGCGGCTGCAAAACCAATTGGATGCAAAAGGTATTTTGAACAGGCAAGCTGAATTAGGTAAAGAAAGTTTTTGGACTTCGGGTGAGCAAGGGTATGTCTCAGATATGGCAAGTTTGCTGTGTCAAAGGGAAATGGTGTTTAAGTCACTGCCAGAAACACATGAAACAATTATTGTTGAATTTACGCTTGAAAAGAAACAACACCGTTTGTTTCAGGCGTTGCTACAGGGGGAGGATGGGCTTGCTTTTGTACGCTGTGTGCATGGTGTACAACAACTTTGGACAACCTCCTCACAAATTGATGCGTTAAAAGATTGGTTGAAATGCTTGTCCAAGTCCTTCAATCTCTGCATCGTGCAAGAATATGTATGGACAGGCGAATAACCCATGACAAAAGGCAGGTTTATCACATTTGAAGGCGGCGATGGTAGCGGTAAAACAACGCAGCTTCAGCTCACCGTGACTTGGTTAAAAAGCCAAGGCAAAGATGTGTTGCAAACATTTGAACCTGGAGATACACCCCTAGGCAAAGAAATTCGTCGTTTATTGCTATCAGGTGAATATACGCCTGTACCCGCATCAGAATTATTACTATTTTTAGCAGATAGAGCGCAGCATGTGGAACAAGTGATTAAACCTGCGTTAGCTGCTGGTAAGTGGGTGATATGTGATAGGTATACGGATTCTACACTGGCATATCAGCTTGCAGGGCGAAAGCTTGAGGCTACGAGAATATTAGGTGATATGCTGGTGTGGGCTGAGCAAGGGTTAACACCTAATAAAACCATTTGGTTGGACTTGCCTGTAGAAGATGCGGCAAAGCGTATGGCTTCACGGGAGGCTGAAGGTGAGGTGGCAAATCGTTTAGATCATGAAAAAATGGCTTTTCATAAAGCAGTGTATCAAGCTTTTTCTGGGATTCAGAAGAATGCCTCACAGCGTGTAAAACGTATCGATGCAAGGCGAGATATTGCTCAGGTGCAATCGGATATTCAAGTGGTATTAAAAAGTTTATGAATAAAGTCCTAGGGCATGAACATGTACAAAGTACATTTAGTGAAGCAATGCAGCAGAACCGCTTGCATCACGCTTGGTTGTTTTATGGGGTGAAGGGCATTGGTAAAGCAAGTGTTGCAGAGCAGATGGCAGCCTTGTTTCTTTGCGAAAGCCCCGATTTGACTCAAAATAAGGCATGTGGGCAATGTCATCATTGTGCCATGCTGCATGTAGGTTCGCACCCTGATTTTTCTAAAGTGTCCTTGTTGTATGACCAAAAAAAGAAGAAGTTTAACCGAGACATTAATATTTCCCAGACACGTGAAGCCTTAGGTTTTTTAGCTTTGAGTGGTCTTAAAAGTAAACGTCGTGTATTGATGATTGATGATGCGAACTTGATGAATAACCAAGCTGCCAATGCCTTACTTAAAGGTTTGGAAGAGCCGACGGAAGGTAGTTTGTTGTTGATTGTCTGCCATGATTTGATGCGGTTGCCAGCAACGATTCGTTCACGTTGTATGTTGCAAGCATGCTCTCCGCTTAATCCTAAGCAGATGCAGCAGGTGTTACAGATGCAAGGTTTTGATGAAAAACTACTTCCGCTGGCAACTGAATTGGGGCAAGGTAGCCTTGGTCGGATTGAAGTGTTACAAGAAAAAAGTCAGGCTGAAATATTATTGGCTTGGCAAAGCTTGGTTGAGGATTTATCACAGTCTGACATTGGTCTTATTCAACAGTGGCTGGACAGTCATGTGAAAAACATACCACATGATTTAATTGTGAGTGTTGTGTTAACCGCGACGCAAAAACATGCTGCTAAGCTAACTTCTTGGCAGCAGTCGGACGCTGTGTTCGTCGCGATGCTTGCGGTGGCAAAGTGGCCCAAAGAGGTGGTCATGCATACTTTGCGCCCTGCACCTGCCTTGATGGCATACCTTTTGCAGTTGAGGAGTGCATTGAAAACAAGGGTTTAAGCTTGGGTTGAAGTTTTTTCTTGTGTTTTTCTTTATTCAACGCTATAAATCGCCGCCCTTTGCAGGGGTAGGTCTTTTGAAAAGGGTCTGAAATAGGAGTTGTTAAAGTGAAAGCAGAAATTCATCCAGAATATCATGTTGCCAAAGTGACTTGTTCATGTGGTAACGCTTTTGAAACTCGCTCTACTAAGGGCGATTTGCAAGTGGAAATTTGCTCCGCATGTCATCCATTCTACACTGGTAAACAGAAGATTGTAGATACGGAAGGTCGCGTTGAGCGCTTCTACAAAAAATACGGTAAGAAGCCTGCGAAAGCTGCTTAA
>JAUZQX010000003.1 GCA_030950765.1 Ghiorsea sp. | reverse complement strand
ACCCACAAAGGATAAGTTAATGCCAAACAAGGACAAAAAACTCGAAGAAGGGCAAAGGATTCGCTACGGCAAATTGATTCGTCACATCTCCTTGCGTCAAAACATTATTAGCTTTAATGATTTTGCCAAAAAACAACAGTCATTTAAAAAAAGTACGAACAAAAAGAACTGCGTGTCCTTGCGCGGCATTGATATATACCGCCTGCTTGCACCCTACATCAGCAATCGTTTCCTTGAACAAGCCAAAGCTGTGATTCCGCTAGCCATGTACTTGGTTCTGTTTCAAATCCTCGTACTCAATCAAACTGTAAGTGCCCCTGTGATGGTTGCCTCAGGACTGCTCGCTGTCATCATCGGTTTGATGCTGTTTATGGAGGGTTTAAGCAAAGGTTTAATGCCTTTTGGTGAAGTTATTGGGCAAAACCTTCCTGCCAAAGTATCACTACCCATTGTACTCATGATTGCTTTTATGCTCGGCATCGGTGTCACATTTGCTGAGCCCGCTATTGGTGCACTGCAAGCTGCAGGCAGCATCCTTAAAGTACAAAACGCACCTTATTTATACACCATGCTCAATGAGTGGAGCGGCACATTGGTGTTGATTGTTGGTTTGGGTGTTGGTTTTGCTGTTGTGCTTGGCACATTACGCCTGCTATATGGATGGAGTCTTAAACCGTTCATTTATGGTTCTTTAACCCCCGCCTTATTGCTCACCATTTGGTTAATGCAAGACGATGAACTCGCCAAAGTGCTTGGTTTAGCTTGGGACTGTGGTGCAGTCACCACAGGTCCTGTTACCGTGCCTTTGGTCTTAGCGCTTGGTATTGGCATTGCTTCAACGGCTGGCCGTGGAAGCAGCGCCTTATCAGGCTTTGGCATTGTTACACTTGCATCTTTATTCCCTATTATTGGTGTGATGCTGCTCGCCATTTTTGTGGCTTCAACCACCACCCCTGAAGCGATTATCAATGCCGCAGCTCACAGTACACACCTAGCATCTACGACTGCACTTGCTTGGTATCAAACAAGCCCAAGCACGGAAATTTTATCAGGCTTGCAAGCCATTGTACCACTGGTTGCCTTCTTAATGTTAGTTCTACGCTTGGTATTGCGTGAAAAACTGCCGACACCCGGTATTATTATATATGGTATTATCTTGTGTGTACTAGGCATGATTATTTTTAGCATAGGGCTTCGTTTTGGTTTATCACTACTGGGCGAACAAGCTGGCACACTCTTATCATCAGCATTTGCAGTGATTGAAGGCGTGTCGGAATCACCCATCTATTCATGGACAATTGGTTTCACCATCGCTTTAATCTTTGCTTGGATACTTGGTTTTGGTGCGACCGTGGCTGAACCCGCGCTTAATGCGCTGGGCAACACCGTAGAAACATTAACCAACGGTGCATTTGAGAAAAAACTACTCATTTACGCTGTCGCTTTTGGCGTGGCTTGCGGTATTGCGCTTGGTGTTGTAAAAATTGTTTTAGGTTTCCCGCTATCATGGTTTTTAATCCCTTTGTATAGCTTAGCACTGGTACTCACTTGGTTTTCAACAGAAGAATTTGTTAATGTCGCTTGGGACAGCGCTGGTGTAACCACAGGCCCTGTCACCGTACCACTGGTTCTAGCCATGGGGTTAGGCTTGGGTAATGCCGTGGATGCTATTGAAGGTTTTGGTATCTTATCCCTTGCCTCTATTGGCCCGATTTTAACTGTGCTCATCACGGGTTTATGGGTACAATATCAAATTTATAGAAAACACCTTAAAAATGAACGCCAGATTGAAGGAGACCTAGCATGAGTATTCAACATATCAATGTGTTAACTGATGTATTCCTTATCACTTGCATTGTGCAGCGTGGACGAGCCAAAGCCGTGCTTAAAGCTGCCCAAGATGCGGGTGCGCAAGGTGCCACCATTCATTACGGTCATGGTTTTGGTGTGCAAGAATTGCTTGGTGTGCTCTCTGTTGCCATCAATACTGAAAAAGAAATCATTAATATTCTTGTGCCCAGCGATTTGCGCGACATGATTTTTGAAAAAATGTCCGTTGCCGGTCACATGGATACACCAGGTATGGGTATGATTTATTCAACCCGTGTCGAAAAAGCGGCAACTTATATACCGCAACATATTTTGGATGATATCGCCGCGAGTGAGGCGAGCAAAAAACATGCGTAAACTTATCACTTGTATCGCATCCGAAGATAAAGCTAAAGAAGCCACAGAGGGTGTTGCCAAAACTTTTGGTATCCAAGCAATGGTTGACCATTTTTCCCGTGGTTTTGGGCGAAGCTCCCCCTTAGGTGCACAAAAACTAGGGCAACAAACAGAGAAGGTTATCATCAGTGTGATTGTGGATAAAAAACAAGTTGATGATGTCTTTGCCTATATCTTCCATGCCGCAGGTTTAGACCAGCCGCATGGTGGCATTATTTATGTCACAGCTATTCAACAAGCCGTCATCAGCCCGTTGGCAGAAGTTCAAGAAGATAATACCAGTGCGTAACACTAATTCGCAAGTCTATGCTCAACAAATTAGCATCACCCAATATCTGAAACACCTTTGGGTGCTGCCTGTTTTACTGCTTGCGATGCAAGCAGTCATTCGTTTGACCAGCAATCCCGTACTCACAACTGTCTCGCCTTGGTTATCCATGGTTGCGCCTATCATTTTTATCATCACCTTCACTTTCGCAGCATTTTGGATACATCAACCCATACGCCGCGCATTAAAAACACATAAACAATTTGCTATTGAACAAGCCATGGCGAGTCTACCTATTCGAGCCATCAAGGCTTTTGGTTTGGCATCTTTAGTTTACATTATCTACTTGCTTGCTGTTATTTCTATTTCTTCCTCATTTTCTGAACAACCACTTACCCCGCGTATGATGGTTGCCTTGTACTTAAGCATTACTTTCGGTTTGGGTATACTCACCCCCACCATTGCTGTGGCATTAACCATGGCATGGATGGCAAAATCACGTAAGCGATTATCCAGCCAAAACCTTTTTATTGGCAACCTTGAGCACTTCTCTACCTACCCTTGGATTATTCGTTCATCCAACCGACCTTGGCTGATTTTTGCCATTACCAGCTTAATCCCCGTAAGTATTTTAGGCGTGTTCACTTGGTTAATGTTGGGGACAACCGATGAATCAGAGCAACACTTTATCTTGATGCAAGCCATTGTTCTTTTTTGCCATTTAATTCTTGGCGGGACAGCCTTGGTATGGGTAACCAGTCGTACCATTCACCGCATTACACGCGAACTGATATCAGGACTCAACTTCTTGCGCCAAGGTAAGTTTGATGGGCATGTTGCCATCATGATGGATGATGACATGGGCGACTTGGCACGTGGCCTCAACACTGCTCTTGCAGGCCTTAAGGAGCGGGATACGCTCAAAGATGCACTTGCTATTGCCAGCGACATCCAAAAAGGTTTGATGCCGCGCGGTGAACCCAACATCAAGGGTTATACTGTCTCTGGTTTTCAAGAAAGTTGTTATGCTGTGGGTGGCGACTACTATGATTACATCAAGCGTGAAAATGGTAATATATGGCTTGTAATCGCAGATGTAGCTGGCAAAGGTTACCCCGCAGCTTTAACCGTTGCCAACTTGCAAGCCATGTTACATGCACTTGCCAATGGTGAAAATATATCATTGTTTGATGCGGTCAAATATGCCAACCAATCATTATTCCAATCCTTGCAAGGCGGGCGATTTGTCACCTTATTTATTGCAGAACTAGACCCGCAAGCACATACCTTAGAGTGGCTTAATGCAGGGCATATCCCGCCATTATTATGGGAAGAAAACCGTATTATACGCCTCGAAGCAACAACCCCACCTTTGGGTATGCTAGAGCAGCTACCTTTACGCACCGAAACATTAAGTTTTATGCCTGGCAATGTGCTTTTCGCCTGCACTGACGGTATCACTGAGGCAAAAAACAAAACATCCGACATGTTTAATGACCATCGCGTTGAAACATGGTTTAGCGAGCGTCATGCCTTGGATCCATCCGTATTACCCGAATCCTTATTGGCTCGTATGCAGGATGAAGACTTCACCATCCATGATGATGACATCACCATGTTATGCTTAAAACGGAGAGACGCATGAACATAATCAATGAAAACACACGTATTGAATCCGCCCGCATCGAGACCGATTCTATGGGTGAAATGCAAGTGCCTTCCACGGCTATGTATGGTGCGAGCACTGCGCGTGCCGTAGAAAACTTCCCTGTATCCAACCTGCGCTTTTCTCGTGTGTTCATCAAAGCGCTGGGACAAATAAAAGCCTCAGCGGCAATTGTAAACGCCAAACTTGGCAAACTTAATAACAAACAAGCAGAACTTATTCAACAAGCAGCATTAGAAGTTGCACAAGGCAAGTGGGATACACATTTTGTGCTCGACATTTTCCAAACAGGTTCTGGTACATCTACCAATATGAATGTCAACGAGGTGATTGCTCACCGCTGCGCTCAGCTCAACAAAGACGCAAACATACACCCCAATGACCATATCAATATGGGGCAATCTTCCAATGATGTGATTCCCACTGCGATTCATCTGGCTGCAGCCGATGTATTGGTGCATCAATTGATACCCGCATTACAGCATATGCAAACTGCCCTGCAGAGCAAAGCTACACAAAATAACGATGTGGTGAAAATTGGGCGCACCCATTTAATGGATGCAACACCCATTACATTAGGGCAAGAAATATCAGGTTGGGCAAGGCAAATCGAACTTGGTATAACACGTTTAGAGTCTTGTTTACCACGTATCACGGAACTTGCCCAAGGTGGCACGGCTGTGGGTACGGGGTTAAATACTCACCCTGATTTTGGCAAAACAATGGCAGCAACCTTGTCTAAGAGTTATGGCATTGGTTTTCATGAAGCCTCTAACCATTTTGAAGCCCAAGCTGCCCAAGATGCTGCCGTAGAACTATCGGGTGCACTGAAAACAGTGGCTGTGTCTTTAATCAAAATAGCCAATGATGTACGTTTGTTAAACATGGGGCCTCGCTGTGGCATTGCCGAAATATCTGTGCCTGCTGTTCAGCCTGGTTCATCGATTATGCCAGGTAAGGTAAACCCTGTAATTGCCGAATCCATGGCGCAAGTTTGTGCGCAAGTGATTGGTAATGATGCTGCTATCACCTTTGGTGGCGCATCAGGTTTATTGGATTTGAATGTCATGCTGCCCATGATGGCACATAATCTACTTGAGTCTGAAGAAATCCTCGCCAATGCTGCTATCATGTTTACAGATAAATGCATTGTCGGTTTAACAGCCAATATTGAAAAGTGTGAGCAACAAATCGAATGGAGCATGAGCATGGTCACTTCCCTTGCCCCCGTGATTGGTTATGACAAAGCATCCGATATTGCAAAAAGAGCAGTAAAAGAAGGTAAAACTGTACGTCAGTTATGTATTGATGAAAACATATTACCTGTTACAGAGTTAGACACTCTACTTGACCCAAGGTCAATGTTAGACCCACATATCTAAGGAAGCTCTGAATAAGTCTGAATGAAGCAGACTGTGATTCAGGGCATTCAAAATCTAGGCGTTATTAGTTGCGTGGAATAACAGGACTATTGCTCAAACTGACAACGCAGCATTTGGATGCTCTTGGCACAAGATGCGCGTTCATGATTTATTCAGCGCTTCCCTAACCTGTTTACTTACGCCACTGCAGCCATAAACCCAAAACAATCAAAGCAACCGATGAGAGAAGCGGTGGGGAGTTCCAAGCCTCCGTCCAAAATAAACCAGCAAGTACACCACCCAATAAAACAATACAAATAGGCAATAAAATCATTATATTTATACCACTTTGACGTTCTGGAAACCGTTTATTTAATTGTGCGAAATGTGCATTGATTTCACTGGGCAATTGCATCCATGCATGCACATAATGTTTGGTATCTTTCAGTAAACGCTTGGTTTTACCTTTGGGGCCCAAATGCTCCATCGCCCAGCTTGAAATCAAGGGTTTTGCCAGCTCCCAAATATTAATCTCGGGGTGCAATTCACGTGTTACGCCTTCAATCACCACCATACTTTTCTGTAACAGCAACAATTGCGGCTGTGTTTCCATTTGGAAACGTTCTGTTACAGCAAATAGATAAAACAACAATTCTGCCAAAGAAATGTCTTTTAACGGGCGATTAAAAATAGGCACGGCTATTTCACGCAATGCATCCTCAAAAGCTGATACATCCGTATCATAAGGCACATAACCCGCCTCAATATGCACTTCTGCCGCACGTTTATAGTCTTGTTTTAGAAAAGATAACATCATGTCTGCAAGATAAACCCTGCTTTGCATTTCCAACCGACCCACAATACCAAAATCTACCAGTAAAATTTCACCTTTGTCCGACACAAAAATATTACCGGGGTGTAAGTCTGCATGAAAGTAACCATCCACAAATACCATGTGGAAAAACATGTTTTGTAAATTCTTGCACAAGGTCAGCGAATCATGCCCTGCCGCAATCAATTTATCTCGTTCATCAATGGGTGTACCATGAATACGCTCAGTAACCAATACCCCTTGATTGGTAAAATCCCAGAAGACTTGGGGCACACCTACACCTTCAATATCTGCGAGCTGGTCAGCAAAACGACTGGCATGTGCCGCCTCTGAGCGCAGGTTTAACTCACCTAAAATAGTCACACCAAACTCTTCCACAACCTGCGGAGCTTTCAATCGTTCATATTCGGGAAAATAGCGGTCAAATAAGTTTGCCAACATGCGCAAAATAGATAAGTCAGCCTCAATTGTACGGTCAATATGTGGACGACGAATCTTAACCGCAACATCTTGCCCATTGTGTAATGTCGCAAAGTGTACTTGGGCAATAGATGCGGCAGCAACAGGCTGCTTATCGAAGCTGGAAAACATACCATTCTCACCAATAGCTTCACACTTATATGCCTTGTTCAACAGGTTGTGAATCACATCAAAAGGCTCAGGAGGCACATTATCTTGCAGCTTTTTCAGCTCCATTGCCACATCCAAGGGCAATAAGTCCACCCTTGTTGATAACATCTGTCCAAACTTAATAAAACTAGGGCCTAGTCGTTCTAATGCCAAACGAATTTGTACACCCAGTTCTTTGGGTTTATACTCGGAACTAAACAGGCTGATAAACCAAATGTAGGGGCTAAACAAACGCAGCCGAACAGCAACAGCCGCCAAACCATGCGTGGCTAAAACATGAATAATATATAATAAGCGAATATTGCGACGTAGCCCTTTAAATATCATACCTTCTCTTTTTTGGTTTGTTGTTGTACCGCATGCTCTAATTTATCCAGTTGGCGTTGCAATTTATTCACCTTTCTGGAAACAGATTCCACGCCAGCTTGCCAGATCTGCAGATTTTCTACGGACGGTGTATCCATGCCGCGCAATGCCTGATCAATAAGTTTGGTCGATTGTTCCCGCAACTTTTTCTCTGCATCAATCAAACCGTAGGCAGCTTTGGCAACTTTCCGACCAAAGAAATCACCAAATGTCCGCCTAAGCTCCAACTCCCAGTCCAAATCCAACTCATGCAACAACTTTTGAAACAACAGCATAGCCTGTGAGTCACCAGACAACTTTAATACTTTTTGCATCACCAACGCATCGGGATCTTCTTTGGCAAAACTAAGTCGTGCAAAACCTGTGACTGTGGATTCAATTTTTACATCGGGTCGTTGCTCTGAAGATGGGTGCACCCACACTGAACCTGCTTTAAAACCAATAAATAACACCGCACCCGTATCTTTAATAAATACACGAAAGACTTTACCTTCTAAATCATCCAACACTACAACTAGTGCCTTATTATCTTTGAAAAAAACCTGCAATACTGAACCTAAAACCACACACTGTAGGGGTACAGGTATCAACTTTAAGGGTAAAAACATCACACTCATACTTTGTAACCCCTATGCATTGCCACCACACCACCAGTCAAATTGTCGTGCCGCACCAAAGAGAATCCTGCTTGTTTAATCCATTTTTCAAAACGTTTTTGGTCTGGGAAGCGCCGAATCGACTCCACCAGGTATTGATAAGAGTCCCTGTCCCCCGTAATCATTTCGCCCATAGCAGGAATGATATTAAAAGAATAGGTATCATAAATCACATCCAGCATAGGTAACACAGGTTTAGAAAACTCTAAACACATAAACTGTCCACCAGGTTTAAGCACACGGTAAAACTCTGCAAGACCAGCAGGCACATCTACAAAGTTACGAATACCAAAAGCAATCGTAACCAAATCAAAACTATTATCGGCAAAAGGAAGTTGTGTACCATCCGATTGAATACAATCTGCAACGCTGGGCAATAAACCCTCATCCAAAATGCGTCTCGCACCTTCTTGTAACATCGGGCCATTCAAGTCTGTTAATACCACGCTTGCTTGACGATTTACCTTCTTTAATAAACCTATGGAAATATCACCAGAGCCTGCGGCTACATCTAAAGCTTTACCACCTTTGGGCAAAACAGCCTTAGCAATAAAACTTCGTTTCCACAAGCGGTGCATACCACCACTCATCACATCGTTCATAATATCATATTTATAAGCAACAGAAGAGAAAACCTCCATCACCTTACCTGCTTTCTCATCTGCCGCGACAGTTTCAAAGCCAAAATGCGTTTGTTCTGTTGAAGCTTGTTCTGTTAAAGATTGTTCAGTCATGGGGCAAGCGTAACAGCGAAGTCACTTATTGTTGACTATTAATATGCAAAGACAAACGTTGAGCAAACGTGCTCAAGCCGTTCAAGTGGTAAGTGGTAATGTAGAAGCAGCTTCAACAGGCTGACGTTCTATTGCTTCAAGCTCTTCAATAACCCATGCTGTTTCATCAGCAAGCAATGTTTTAACAATCTCGCAGTTCATCGCATGACCACTGCGCACACCCTCAAAAGCACCGACAATAGGGTAACCTGCTAAAAATAAATCACCTACAGTATCCAGTACTTTATGACGCGCGCATTCATCAATATAACGTAATCCACCTTCATTCAGCACACCATATTTATCTAAAACAACAGCATTATCCATAGAGCCACCAAGCGCCAGCCCAGCTTTTTGCAAAGCTTCAACCTCATGAATAAAACCAAACGTGCGCGCTCTACTCACTTCGCGCGCATAACCCTGCCTTGAGAAGTCAAAGCTAACCTTACAATCTGACAGTAAAGGGTGATCATAATCCAAATGGTAAGCAACACGGAAACCTGATGCAGGGTACAAAGCACAAGACTTATCACCATCTTCAATGCTTACACGTTTTTTAATACGTAATACTTTTTTAGCTTTATCTTGCTCTACAATGCCTGCACACTGAATCAGAAAAATAAAAGGTGAGGCTGAGCCATCCATCACGGGAACTTCTGCACCGTCAACCTCAATAAGCGCATTATCAATGCCAAGACCAGCCAATGCAGACATAATATGTTCAACGGTAGCAATAGTAGCTTCACCATGACCAATCGTCGTACATAAACGGGTATCTACAACCGAATCTACATGCCCTTTGATTTCAACACCCAAGTCTGAGCGCACAAACACAATACCTGTATCCACATCTGCAGGACTAAGCACAAGCTCAATTTTTTTACCTGAATGTAAACCAATACCACTGCAACGAATAGCGTGGTCAAGTGTGCGCTGTTTTACCACTCTGACTCCTTTGGTATGATGAAATCATGCATGCCAAACGCTGAGGATAGACATGACAATCACGCATAATCTAGCCAAAAAAGAAAAGAAAAGAAAGTTTTTACTACTGTTAGTTATAAAGGCTACTGATAGAACGCGCATCATATATACGCATAATCGCTTCGCCCATGAGGGAACCAATCGACAATACGCGCACTTTTCCTGTATCAAGAATAGCCTGAGGCTGAGCAATACTGTCGGTAATCACAAGCTCATGCATAGATGATGCAGCAATACGTTCTGCGGCTGGACCAGACAATACGCCATGTGTTGCATAAGCGGTCACTTTCGTTGCCCCACGCTCCATCAATGCATCTGCTGCACCACAAATTGTACCTGCTGTGTCCACAATATCATCCACAAGGATACAGTGTTTACCTTCAACATCTCCAATGATATTCATGACTTTCGCAACATTCGGTGCAGGCCGTCGTTTATCAACAATCGCAATATCAACATGCAAACTTTTCGCCAAAGCTCTTGCTCGAACCACGCCACCCACATCTGGGGAGACAACAATAACATCATCACCTGCAGCAGAATTACCCTGAATATCCTTGGCAAACAATGGTGCTGCAAAAATATTATCCACAGGGATATTAAAGAAACCTTGAATTTGTGTGGCATGTAAATCCATGGTTAATACACGGGTAACACCTGCAGTGGTTAACATATCGGCAACCAACTTGGCTGAAATCGGTGTACGACCCGCACTTTTCCTATCTTGACGCGCATAACCAAAATACGGCATCACTGCACAAATCTGCCTTGCAGATGCACGCTTAGCTGCATCAATGGCAATCAAAAGCTCCATCAAATTGTCATTGGCGGGAACAGATGTACTTTGCAAGAAGAACACATCCAAACCGCGAATAGTCTCTTGATATTGAAGGAAAATCTCACCATCAGAAAAACTCTGGATATGCATCTCACCCTGTGGCATACCAATATGCGTACACATATCTGCTGCTAACTTAGGATTTGAAGTACCTGAAAACAAGCGGAACTTTTTAACATTGCTCATCAGAGAGAGCCTCCGTCTAAACGACACATCAATCAAAAAACATCAGTCTAAAATGGCTGGGGCGGCAGGATTCGAACCTGCGCATGACGGGATCAAAACCCGCTGCCTTACCGCTTGGCTACGCCCCAATTTTACATGCTAACAATGGATGCTTTGGCAAAAAATACCCAACGTGTATCCATGTAGCAAGCTTATGTTTTTGCAACTCTTTTGCAAGCGCATAAGCTTCTTCAGATGAATGACAAACCGCGACACAAGCCGACCCGCTACCACTCATCCATGCCCGTTCCGACTTCTCTTTCATGGTTGTTAACATCGCCAACAACGGTGAACACAAAGCAGCTGCGCTTATTTCCAGATCATTATAACCCAAATCAAAACTTACAGCACCCGAACGGGCGCGCACTGTAGCGACTGTTTTTTCGTCCGTCAATGCATGAAATTTATTTTGATCAAAGTATGAAAATGCAGCTGCCGTTGACACCCCTTCACCAGGCCACGCCAATACAATGTTCCGCTCAGGAATAGCACCTTGATATACTGATAACTTCTCCCCAATGCCATAAGCTTGGCTCGCTCTACCATATAAAAAACACGGGATATCTGCACCAAAGCGCACAGAAAAATTGATTAGCTCTTCTAAGCTACAAGCGACCGACCACAATTGATTGGCAACCCATAATGCTGTTGCTGCATCTGAGGAACCCCCGCCCAACCCCGCCATTGCTGGCAACTTTTTATCAATAAAAACATCCAAGCCCTGCGACACTTCATACTTTTGCCTAAAAGCTGCCAAAACTTGGTAGACTAGGTTTTTCTCACCACTTAATGTTGCATCACTACAATGCACCTGCAAACGCTCAGATAGCTTGATGCACAGGCTGTCACCCACATCCACATACACAAAACTTGTATCTAATGTGTGGTAACCATCATCCGTCACCCCTGTAACCGCGAGATGCAAGTTTACTTTTGCTGGCGCGGGATAAACATTATTCATTAAAAATAACCACCGCACGTCGTCCATGTTTCATATCGGTTATTTCGACGCGCTGCTGCTGGCTTGCCCACTTCACCTTTAGCGAAACACCATCCCAAACACCTTGCCAAGTCCGGTTATCTTTGGTGCGCATAGCTTTCGGCATATCTCCTGCAAACACTTTTGCTAATGTCCAAGGTGGCAATAAAACACCCATATCCAACAATTCTTTTTCGCTTAAATCATACCATCGTTGTGTCTGTGAATTGTCTCGCCAACGCATTTGATGCCCCTGCCAAGCGACATCAACGATACGCCCTGACAACCCGTGTGTTAAACGCAACTGCCCCTTCTCTGCCGAACCTTGCCAATCCACATCAACCTGAAAACGTTTCACAGGACTTACCACCAGCAGTCGCCCTGAAAATGTAGTCACTGGCGTAAAATCTCGTGGCGTATCAATATGTTTTACACAGCCTGTCGTAATCCATGCCAGCAAAAGCCATGGCAAGCCATATTTAAACATCACATTAATCCATACTGAATTTTATCTTGCACATCATCAGGGTTTTCATGGTTTAAATCCAAAGCCTTTTGCCAATGCAAACGCGCATCTTTTTTCAAACCTGCTTTCCAATACATATCACCCAAATGTTCTTGCATGACAGGGTCATTAGGCACCAAACCTACAGCCTTTTTTTGTACTTCAACGGCTTGCGTGTATTTTCCTTGTTTAAAATACACCCATGCCAATGAATCTAAATAATATCCATCTTCAGGTTTCTTCAGCAGTGCTTTTTTTACCATCGCTAAAGCATCATGCAAACGAATACCTCGGTCTGCCAAGCTGTAACCATAAAAATTTAATGCCTCAGCATGGTCTGGCACGTGTTCTAACAACACGTCAAATGTTTCATCCAAACGTTTGAAGTCTTTGCGTGATTCAAAAGCAACCGCCCGGTTAAACAACAGCACAGGAGAAAACGCCAAAGCCAAACCTGGCTCGGATTCAACAATAAGCTTGGCATACGCTTTCTGCTGCAAACGAAGGCTGCTTAAGATTTCATAAATTCCAATATTTTTTGAATGACTTTTCACAAGTTTGAGCAATCTTTTTTCTGCCTTTTTGTATTCACCCTTGGCAATCATGATGCTTGCCAAGCGAAGCTGTGCTTCAACATAAAAAGTATGATACGATTTCAACTTATTATACGCCGCAATCGCTTCTTTATCTTGCTGAAGCGCTTCCAAACTTGCAGCCCAATAAAAATAAGCAGTTGCTTGCATATCCGACACTCTTTTTTGTGGTGTTTGCGGCGCAAAACGCTGTACGGCGTGGGCAAAGGCTTCCGATGCCTGCTTAAACTCTTCCAACTGATAATAAACCTTACCCAAAGACATGTACACTGAGCCCGCATTAGCCGACAAACGCAACAGATGTTTAAACATAGTCACAGCTTCTTGCAGCCGCTCTTGCCTAACATACATATTCGCCAACATAGAAAAAGACTGGCTTGCCTCCACACCATGATGCTCAATATATGCTTGAAGCAACTTTTCAGCTTTAGCCGCATCCCCGACTTGTTCTGCAAGTTGACTACGCTTTAAAACAATATCTTCGTGATTTGGGTATTTGTTTTGCATATTTTCCAGCTTCTTATCTGCGGTTTTATAATCTTTTTGTTGAACAAACAGCTGAACCTGAGCTTCATACAATCGCATATCAGGTTCAAGTTTAATACCTTCCGCCACCAGCAGATGCGCTTGTGTAAATTCACTCTGTCTCGCATACATCCGCACCAAAAGAAGGCGCACTTGAATATTCTTCGGCTGTGTTTGTAATAAATTTTTAAGCAGTCGTACCGCTTGTCTTTGCTGCCCATTAAGCATCAACACACGCGCATAAAGCAATTGATATTGCGCCAACTCTTTATCCGACAACTGTTGGACATCATCCACTGCCACGGATTCCATCACATGTAATGCTTCAACAGCCTTATCTTCACGCCCTGAGCTCAAATACAAATCTACAAGTTCTATTTTCAATGATAAGGTATCAGGATCTTTCTTAATCAAAGCTTTCAAGAACCGGGTCGCCAGACCAAATTGTCTCTGCTCTAACGATTGTTGGTATGCTAAATATAAAAAGTTTGCATCCATATTTTCCAAGGATGTGGATATATGTTGCTGTGTTTGCGTCTTTTCTTGCACCACTTGCTTGCCCGCAACCTCATCAGCTGAGTGTTTTGCAGTGTTTGCGCAACCTGCTAATAAAAGTATGACGGCCAGTAAAACAATTCGATTATTCATAGGCGAACCATGCGACCTTAAACCGAATGAGGCAACCTCTGAAATTTCCCGCCCAAACTCACCTCATCAGTGACAACCCAGCAGTTGACCTCAGCCACGTTTCCGTCACAAACACTAACAATTGGGTACACAAAACCTTCCCAAGCGCTGGTCAAATCTGTGGGCGATGGTTTGGCAGGGCAGTCAGGATGCGAGTGAAACACACCGATAATTTCTTGCCCACTGCCACGAAGCTCAGCATCAATAGCTTGATAACCTGCAGGGTCAAGTTGGAACCTATCTGCGGCACGTTCTTTATTGAGGTTTTCCACTTGGCGCACTTCGCTCACCTGCCAACCTTGCGCATCCGCTTTACCTATCAGCAAACCACAAACTTCATCGGGGTAACCTTGGGCAGCAATATCTTTCATCATAACCAACGCTTCTGCTGAAAAGATGCATGTTTGTGTACTTTCAGCAGACTCTATCACCGACAGGTAAGCTGCACTGAGGAAGCGCGCTGGTACTGGAATCCTGGGTTTATTCATTTAAAGAACCTTGGAGAACTGTTTTTTTTCTGTTTTTTGACGCAAATGTTCATCAAAAACCATGGCAACATTGCGTATCATCAGACGACCCGCAGGCAACACCACCAAAGAAGTATCTGTTAGGGTTAATAAACCATCGTCCTGCATCTCTTGTAAGTCGGCAAGCGAGTCCGAAAAGTGTTGTTTAAATGCAATGCCAAAATCAGCCTCAAACACTGAAAAGTCTATTTTAAAGTCACACATTAGGCGCATAATCACAGCACGTCTTAAATGGTCTTCATTGGATAAGGTATACCCACGAAAAACTGCCAAACCATCTGTTTCAATCGCGGATTGATAGGCATCCATTTCTTTTTTGTTTTGAAAGAAACTGCCGCCCACATAACCAATAGAGGTCAACCCCAAACCAATCAAATCACAATCAGCGTGTGTAGAATAACCTTGGAAGTTTCGGTACAACTTACCCTCTTGCTGTGCAATCGTCAGCTCATCATCAGGTTTGGCAAAGTGATCCATACCAATAAATACATAACCCGCACCAATCAGTTTATTGATGCTATGTTCTAAAATATTGAGTTTCTCTTGGGGACTGGGCATCGCCGATTCATCAATACGTCGCTGCGGCATAAACATTTCAGGCAAATGTGCATAGTTAAATAAGGCAATCCTATCGGGGCTAAATTCAATGATTTGGTCTAAAGTT
>JAUZQX010000029.1 GCA_030950765.1 Ghiorsea sp. | reverse complement strand
TGATGTTCATGTTCATGGTCGTGAGAATGTGTCTCATGGCTATGTGGGTGAGCATGGTCATGGCTATGGTCGTGTGGATGGTCATGGTCATGCCCGTGGCTGTGTGCCGCTCCTTCAATGGTTGTTTCACCTTCACTGCATCCGCAAACTGTACACATCACTCCACCTCCAATTCTTTAACCCGCAGCTCATCACCGCTGGATATTTGTAACTGATAACTATCACAAGAAGGGCATGGCTCACCTCTACCTGTAATTTGAACCTCATTCATACATTGCATACACCAAGCCTGGGCTGGCAACTCGATGATTTCAAGCGTTGAACCATCTGCCACCGAACCTTTCACCACCACATCATAACTAAATAACATGGCTTCGTGCTCAACACCTGACAATACACCAATTTCAAGCCAAACTTTTTTCACTTTTTTAAAACCTTGAGCCTTGGCACTGTCTTCTAATACAGTCAATATACCTTCACACAATGACATTTCATGCATGATTAATCTCCAGGTTAAACTTCACACACGGGTCCATGGCATGAATCAATAACTTGGCCTGTTGCTCAATACTTGCTTCATCACCTTGAAGTGTTTCTAATGCGTTTTTGAGCACACCATCAGGGTGAAAGTTCCACTCTGTGGGTGCTACAATTTGATACGTTTTCACCTTTTGCGCTTCATCAAGCACAACACGGTGCAACAAACGACCGCGTGCCGCCTCTACTGCACCAAAACCTGTGTTTTCAGCCGCACTGCCCACCACATCACACTTGGCTTCAAACTGCATTAATGCTTTTTCTAAATCCAAATAGGTTGCAGCCAGTTCAAGCAACACCGCAGTAAAACGAACCAATAAACCCAAGCCATACTTCTGCTCAAGCTCAACAATCAGCGGGTGGGATTGCTGCCTTGCATACGGTGTGCTTTCATACGCTTCGCCATTAATATCTGGTTGTTTCATAAAGCTTTCTGCACCATCTGAGGACAACACACTTTCCAACCATGCCAAATCAAAGTCAGGTAAAATCTTTGTCTCTGCTTGCCCAACACCTTGCCAACCTCTATGCACCAAACTTTGTATCAATTGCGGCACATTCATTTGCGTATATTGCGCCCAGAGCAAGTATCCTTCTGCACTTTTGCATTCGTAAAAAGCTTTGGGGGGCATATAAAAAATATGTTCTTTGAGTAATGTACCAAGCTTTAAAGCAATACTTGATGCCTTAGCTTTCAGCGGTGGTTTGACATCCCCATCCAAAACAAAAGCCTGATTATCCACATCCAAACAAGCTTCCCACTCCTTATCCAACAGCAGCACTTGCTTCATCAGTGCCTTTTCAGCTTGCCCACCCCTAAGCTCTGGCCAGTCCAAACAAATTCGCCACAAATGTTCCCTAATAAGTTCCATCCGCACCAACTGTGCACGTATGCCACAAGCGTCTTTTGATGCTTGGTTTTGACTGGCTTGCTCAATGGCATAAACCGACGCACAAGCTTGCGCTTTAGCACACAAGTTAAAAACCAAACCAACCTTTTGCGGTGCATCTTTTGCTTCAGAGCTAGCAAGAAGTGGTTGTGCCAGCAATGGCCTTTGCGATTTCACCACGGCTTGCTGAACACCTTGCTTTGCAAGTAGTAGTGAAATGGACACATTGCCTTCTAAACTCATGAATTAGTGCTCATCAATCACAGATGAATCATCACGTTTACTAATCCACATTTCATAAACAGACACAAACCACATGAAAGCAAACGCAATACCCATGCCACTACCACCAATTAACACCAACCAGGCAAACATTGGGTCAAACTTGGTTAACCACCAAGATGCAATATCCATAATTTGTGAGACAAATGGCAGCGCAATCACGGTGCCTTTTAGCCAAATCGGCACATTCTTAGCAAACACAAAAATCGCACCTACGAAGAAGAAAATAAACGATATACCAAACAAATGAATGTGTGAAACACGTGTTAAAGAAGCAACGCTTGCCCCTGTATCTTGCTGCGCGCGTTCTTTAATATTTTCAAACTTTGAAAAGTCGGGAAGACCCATGCCTGCCTCTGCTGAATGACAAGCTATGCAAGTATTTTCAAACACCATTTTCGCCCCACTGGACTCAAACGTAGACTCTTCTGCACCATCGCGAACCCACTTGATAATTGCTACCCTGTCAGGTTCATCCGCCATATCTTTCATTGAACCATTTAATTTGTTTTCAAGCAATGTGCCTGTACGATCGCCATAATAACTGTATACAATATCATCCACAGACAAACCGAACTTACCATCTGCCATGCCGTGCGTTAATAAAATCTGCGTAAATGCCATCATATAACCAATGCCCACCACACATAGGTAGCTGGTAAACAACACTTTGAGTGGCGTTCCAATATTGGTTAAGTTATATCCTTTAATCACTTTCTTCTCCTTTGTTTTGCTTAACTTTTTTCCTGAATAAACCGCCGCGCAACAGTTCTCGCCGCGACAGTGGTTTTTCTAAATTTTCTTTGGCTATCGAACCTATTGTTTGCGCACCTTCCAACATGGTTTCTGTTAAACCTGTCTCATTATCAGCTGCCACAACAAGCTCATCAGAAGGGCTCATACTCTCCCCAACAAGCTCCTCTTTATTTTCTGCGTTAAACATACCTGTCACAATCGCTTCAGCTGTTTGCACAGCTGCATCATGGTCGGCAAATTCAAACATGGGGGAAAACATGGAACAACTCATGTATTTACCTAAATTTTCCTCTTCGCCCACGATAAATTCAAACAACCCTGCTTCAAATGTATAACTATGTTTTGTACCAACGCCGTAGGTAGACCAATCGGTTTCTTCGGTAGGTAGCAACATCAAGTTCATAAACCATGGCGTTATCAAAGCTCCCAAGACATGATGGTTCCATTCGCGAAAGCCCACAGCTTGCACCTTTATTTTATCATTGAGGATGGGTATATCTGCCATTCGATTAACACGAATGTCATCATAAAGCTGCTCCAAATGGTAAGCAGCACCCATAGGCGTTAACGACTTAAGAAGCACCTTATTTTTCCCTTAACACAACCATAAAGTCTTCTTTCCGACCATCACACTCTGGGCATTTCCAATGCTCAGGCAGCTCGGAAAATGGTGTGCCTGGTTCAATCTGCCAATACGTATCACCTTCATCAGGTTTGTACTGGTGCCAGCAAATTTTACACTCTAATATGGCATCATCGTCAATCTTCCCACCATCACCACCATAGGAATTAAAAAACGTTTCACTGCTCATTATCGTATAATTCCATGACTTCAACAAAACGACCGTAACTGTCCCGAATGTCTTCCTCTGCAGCACATGCCACTTCAGGAATCTCACTTATTTCAAGCGTATCCAAAATTAACTTGTCTTCAGAATTGAAATATTTAACCCACCAAACATTTTTTGTTTCCGTGCAGGCAATACGACAGTTTCCATACCCGCGCGATAAGATAACAAGTGGCCCAGAGCCCAATAGCTGATCTAAGAAAATCAAATCTTCTTCTGTTTGTGGCAAAAGCGTGAAGTTAATCACATGTGGCTCATCGCCTTTTTTCCATGTTGCCACTTTCTCATTAAGCTCTGTAATCAATGCAGGAGCATTCATTACACGCTCAGGAAGGTTGTTTGCATCATATTCAAGCTTAGTTTTTGCTTTAATAAACGATGAATTGACTACAATCTCAGGTATACTAGCAATCTCAATAAAGTCTTTAACAATGTTTCTATCGCCATCCAAATAAATAATGCGCCAAACACCTGCAAAGACAGACTCTTGGATCTCAGTACGCATGCCGCCTTGGTAAATCACGCTCACTTCACCATGACCAAGCATGGTATTCACCCAAGCTCGGTTTTGATCATCCAAATCCGTAATATCAATCATCGAGAGATCAGCATTCATTTTAAAACCTTTAAGTGCATCTCGCACCAAACGCAATGCTTGCATACCCTCAGTTAAGTTTTCTACATCTTCAGGCTCTGGCATATTAGTCACTTCAAACACAGTCATTTCATGCGGCATAGGTATAAACTCTAAAGTTTTTCCATCTTCACTTTCTGGCTGCGAACCAACGCCAATGGATGTGATTGGAATATGAATATCAGTCATGTAAAACTCCTTAAACTTTAGCTGGCGCAGAGCCAGGGCAAACATTATCTAAATCAAATGCAGGTGGTGGGGTTGGCGTTGTTGCCAACATGGTTTTAAACTCATCAATATATTCAAGCCAGTCGCGCACTTTGGAAATCGTACCTACATATTCACCATCACGCAGGAACACCAAAGCGGGATAACCCTTGAATCGATATTTGCGCTGCAATGGACGCTCACTTTCTCGGCTTATCACCGCAGGGGTTAACACCTTTTCAAAGGATTTCAGAATTTCAGGGAGAATAATCGCCACATCATTACTTTCAGGGTAGTTATTGGCATTCTCTGTGAAAAACAAAACTACATTTTTGTGTTCTTCTTGAAAAGCTTGTAAAGATTCTTCTGTTAGCACGGGATAACCATGCTTCTCAATCATTTCATCAATCAATGGTGTATACATTGTCATTTCTCCTTATTTAATTCAGCTTGCAAATGGGGTGGCAGCTGAGGGCCGCGTTCAATAATATCAGCAAACAAATCATTAATACCTGTTGGGTCACTGCCCATAGCTAGGTTTACCGCTTCTAGCGCATCAGTAATTTGCAAAGCTCTATCTTCATCAATCACTTCTCGTGCAGCATCAAGAAATGTAATCACCCAAGTGCCGACGACTTGCTCACCCACGAGGTGCATATCAATATTCTTTTGTTGCCCCATGCCTTGGCAGTGTGCGACATGCTCACTTAACACAGTTACAACTTGCATTGGAATACCTAGGCACATTAGCGGTATTTATCCAAATGATGATCAACATCAACATTCATAGGGCTATCACCAACATCCGCCAGCTCTGGCTCAGCCACTTGAAATTTATCCGAATCTAAAATTCGGTCATCACCCATACGGCATGCCAATTCCTCGCTGGGACGACCTTGCTCATAATTATCCATGGTTAAGATAGCATCTTCGCTTAAATCTGTAGGAACAAACGGAGTATCACGTTTGCTGTATTCGATATGGTTGGCATCCATAAATGCTAATGCCTTTCCAACTGCTGGTTCAATCTGTGCTTTAACAACAGGTCGTAAACTTCCACCAAAATCTTCAATATGTTCAGGTTGAACGCCAATAAGAATAATTTGCTCAGGGTAATCGTCCATCATGTCGGCTAACGCGAGAACTTCTTGAAAACCTGTTTGGTGCAGACTTACTTTCTTTGCACCCATAAATTTCGGCACATCTTCATTCTCAATAATTTTCATCGTACCAGGCTCTAAGCCATAATCAATGGCATCAAACACAATCAATATATCCGCATCACGAACATCTTGAACAAGGTAAACACCTTGCGTGCCACCATCTAAAAGTGTTACATATTCAGGAAAATCATAGTGGCTTTGTAAATGTTCAAGTGTGCGCACACCAAAGCCTTCATCGGCCCACAGTATATTACCAATACCCAGCACTAAAACCTTCTTTTGTTCGCCCACAGCCTTCCTCCTATGTAATTCAATAGACAAGTAGTTAAAGCATGGTCTTTGCCAAACATAGTTACCCGAGCAACAAGCCTAATATATAAAGCTTTTTTAAAGTTTATAAAAATAATTTAACCATATTATGGTTATTTAATGGTCGTATTATGCTTAAATATGGATACTAAGTATCCAAAAAACGGTGCTGAAAGAACATTGTTCTCACAAAGAAAAATGCTGTATACTTAATATCCAGATTTCACCGCTATATGTTCAGGCAACATTTTTTATATTTTTTACCGCTTCCACATAAGCAGGGTTCATTCCTACCAAGTTTCTTTGAACCGCGAACAACCGTTGCCGAACGCCAGCCCATCGGGGCAACACGCTCACCAGGAACAACATCTTTATCAACAATAGGAACATCCAAACTTTCGTAATCTTTACCCTTTTGC
>JAUZQX010000028.1 GCA_030950765.1 Ghiorsea sp. | reverse complement strand
TTTTTCCCTTAAAACATCCACCAATTCTTGCCCACCATAAGGTTTACAATTTTGTCCTAAACACACTTCAATTTTCACAGAAAGTCACCTTTACACAACAGAACTTCATCACGAGTATAGCGCAGTGATTTCCAATCAATCCCTTATCGCCATTCGCTTATTTTATGCAGCCTACTTTGCTGCCATGGGGCTAATCCTGCCTTATTTTCCCGTTTACCTCACGAATTTAGGTTTGAACACCTTATGGGTGGGTATTCTTGTCGGTGCATTGGCAGCCACCAAAGTGATTGCACCACCATTGGCGGGTTTATTGCTTGAATATCGCAATACCAAGACCCGAAATTTTTTATTGCTCACATCAGGTTTTGCCACACTGCTTGCTGCCATGCTTATTCCAAGCTGGGAAATATATACCCTACTAGGCATCGTGATTATTTTTGGTTTTTTCTGGGCAGCGATTTTACCGCTCACAGATGGTTTATCTTTGGTTGTGTCTGAAATATCTATCATGAGTTATGGGCGACTTAGGGTTTGGGGTAGTATTGGTTTTGTGCTTGCATCCTTTTTGGGTGGGTTATGGCTGGTTGGTGACAACATTTCATTATTCCCGAGGATACTCACTGCATTATTGGTCTTAACTACGCTTGCAGCTATTGGTTTTCCCGACTTATCAACACTGAGTAAACAAACCAACCAGCACAAAACCATAAACCAGAGCAATCAAAAAGCCTTATTATGGTTACTCTTTATCGGTTTTTGTATGCAGGCATCGCATGGCGCATATTACGGCTTCTTTAGTTTATATATGTTAGATGCTGGTTATTCAGGTGGTGAAATCGGTTTATTTTGGGTTATCGGTGTATTGGCTGAGATTATATTGATGTGGTACTGGAGTAAATCAATCCAAAAGGCATCACCAGTTTGGGTGCTTGGCATTTGTTTATTGCTTGCATCATTCAGGTGGTTTGGTTTGGCATTAACCACAAACATTTTCGCCATTATTTTGTTGCAACTGCTACACGCTGCAAGTTTCGCCGCCTTCCATTTATCTGCCGTGGCGTGGGTGCGCAAGTTTGCCAAACCCCATCGTCAAACATCAGCCCAAGGTTGGTATAGTTCGATTGGTTTTGGTTTGGGAAGTACCATAGGCATTATGCTTTGCGGCATGATTGTTGAAGCCCAAGGTTACAGTACTGCATTTTATGCGTGTACATTTATTGCCTTATTGGGTTTACTTGCTGTGTGGAAACTTCAGCAGCATTTTAGGGAGGCAGCATGAGTAAACACCTGCACGTACTTGGCGTATGTGGCACAGCTATGGCAGCCATCACCGCCCTTGCCAAGACTAAAGGTTGGCGTGTCACAGGTTCAGATGCGAATGTTTATCCGCCTATGTCCACCTACCTTGAAGACTTGGGTGTCGCAATTGCTACATTTTCTGAGAATAATTTACAGCCAACCCCCGACCTTTGTTTGATTGGTAATGCCATGAGCCGTGGCAATGTCGAAGTCGAATATATCCTCAACCATGATTTACCGTATATGTCTGGTCCTGAATTTATGGGGCGTTATATCTTACCCCAAAGACACGCCGCAGTCGTCGCAGGCACGCATGGTAAAACATCATCCTCATCTTTACTGGCTTGGGTATTGGAAACTTCAGGACAAAAGCCAGGTTTTATGATTGGCGGTATCCCTGAAAACTTTGGTCAAGGTGCAAGGTTAGGTGAAGGCACGCCCTTTATTTTGGAAGGGGACGAATACGACACCGCCTTCTTCGATAAACGTTCAAAATTCATCCATTACCATGCCAAAACTCTGATATTAAATAACCTAGAGTTTGACCATGCCGACATCTTCAAAGACCTCGAAGCCATCAAGACCCAATTCTGTCATTTATTACGCACCATTCCCCAATCAGGCACAATCATCGCCAATGCAGATGATGCCAATATCATGGATGTTGTCAGCCGTGGTGTTTGGACACCGCTCACCACATTTGCCGAGCTTGGCACAGATGCCAACTGGCAATGGCAAGCCTTAGAAGAAGATGGTTCAAGCTTTAAACTATACCACCAAGGCAAACCACAAATGCAAGTGGCATGGGATAGCATTGGCAAACATCATGTTGCCAACGCCTGCGCTGTCGCTGCCGCTGCCACATCTATGGGTGTATCCTTAGCAGACATCAAAAAAGGCTTTGAATCCTTCAAAGGTGTGCGCAAGCGCATGACCAAAGTAGGTCAAGCGCAGGGCATCACCATTTATGATGATTTCGCCCACCATCCCACTGCCATTAAAGGCATAGTCGATGCAGTCAAAGCAACCATGAAAGGATTGGGTAAACTTTGGGTGGTGCTTGAGCCAAGGTCAAACACCATGCGCACCAATATCCATCAACATAGGCTTCCTGATTCACTACTCAGCGCTGACCATGTGATTTTCAACCCACCATCAGAGAGAAATATAGCCAAAAAAGACTTGCTGGACGTAAATAAAGTCTGCAAAACACTTCAAAACAACAATATTGAAGCAAAAGTCATCGAAAACACCCAAAATATCATCGAAACCGTCACACAACACGCCAAAGAACATGATATTATACTCATCCTA
>JAUZQX010000027.1 GCA_030950765.1 Ghiorsea sp. | reverse complement strand
ACCTACACACACCTGATTCGGAAACGCCGCACATGCTTCCTTGACAATCTTTGGTTCGGCAATGGCAATCGAACCTAAAATCACTCTATCAATACCAAGGTTTAACATGCCTTCAATCATTTTAAGGTCGCGCAAACCACCTCCCAACTGCACAGGAATATCCATCACTTCACAAATCGCCTTAATGGCTTCTCTGTTGGCAGGTTTACCTGCAAATGCACCATCCAAGTCCACCACATGCAAACGTTTTGCACCCAAAGCTTGCCAATGGGCAGCCATTTCGCCTGCATTGCTGCCGTAAACCGTGGCATCTTCCATACGCCCTTGTTTGAGACGCACACACTGGCCTTGCTTTAAATCAATGGCTGGAATCAGCTCGAATGTGGTGTTTTGACTTGAAGACATGATGAATTCCTTATTCTGTTTCCTGTTGTATTCCAATCGTAAAACTGTGAAACTGCGTCGGATTCAGTCATGCAAACTATCATTCGTCAATCAGAAAACCAAACGCCACCAATCTACCAATGGTTGGGTCGACGCGAATACTCGCAGTTCCTTCAGAAAATGCAGCAATATGTTGCAAACTTTGAAGTGGATACAGTGTGGTTTTGTGAACATGAACATGTATTCACCACGGGCAGACGCGGCATAAACAATAGCAAAGCCGACTTGGGTGCACCCTTTGTAGCCACAGAACGCGGTGGAGAAACCACCTACCATGGTTTGGGACAGTTGATGATGTATCCTATTGTGGACTTGAAAAAACATGGCTTGAATGTACGTGATTATGTCCATTTGCTTGAAGAATCTGTGATTCAACTGTTACAAACTTACGACTTGGAAACGACGCGTGATTGTGGTTTACCTGGTGTGTGGTTAAACAATGAAAAAATCGCGGCTTTGGGCATTCGGGTATCCAAAGGCATCGCATGGCATGGCATGGCACTCAATACCCACCCTGATTTAACTTGGTTTGAAAAAATAAACCCGTGTGGCACATCTCGCAAAGCAACATCTATCCAAGCCCAAGGTATAAACAATTTAAATATAGAAACCCTTAGCCGCCAATGGTTTGATATATTCACAGGTTTATTGGCACAAAAGAAAACTTCGTGGCAAATTATGAAGCTTTAATCCGCTCAATCAGCTTGGAAGACGAATAACCTTCTAAAAATGGCACAACAATCACTTCCCCGCCAGTGTCACGCACTTCTTTTGCGCCCACTATATCATCAGCAGTATAATCTCCACCTTTGACCAATACATCAGGCAATAATAAGGTAATTAAATTTTGAGGTGTATCTTCTTCAAAGGCAACAACAGCATCCATAGATTTTAAACCCATCAGCATTGCAGCTCTGTCTTTGAGTGGGTTTATGGGGCGAGAATCACCTTTGAGTCGCGAAATCGAAGCATCTGCATTCAAACCCAAAATTAACTTGTCACCCAACGCTTTGGCATCATTCAAATATTGAATATGCCCAGGGTGCAGCAAGTCAAAACAACCATTGGTAAACACAACCCTCTGCCCCTGCTCTGCCCATGTCTCACGAAGCGCCTTAGCTTCTTCCCAACTAAGTAAGTTTGGGTTCAACTCACCACCCAAGCAATCGCAAAACAAATAGTGGCAATCAACATGTAAAAAAGCCAAGGCTTTTTCTTTTCTTGCTTATTCCAATGGTATATTCTTGTGTAATCAACTTCCTTATCATCATCCATCATCTTCTCTTATTTTCCCCAAAACATCGTTTCATCAATTAAAGTACATAAAATATGCAAACAAGTGATATGCATTTCTTGTACCCTTGCCGTAGAAGGGTGGTTGATATTTAGGTGTACCGTCGTGCCTTGATGTTGCCCAAGCTTGCCGCCTTCGCGCCCTGTCAGGGCAACCACCTGCATACCAATCTCTGCCGCTTTCTCTACTGCATTTAATACATTTTTGGAGTTGCCGCTGGTTGAAATACCCAGCAATATATCTCCTTTTCGACCCAAGGCTTCCGTTTGCCGCGCATAAATGGCATCAAAAGAAAAATCGTTGGAAATACTGGTAATCACCGATGCATCATTCACCATCGCAATCGCTGCCAAAGCTGGTCTGTTCATTTCAAAGCGATTGACCAATTCGGCTACGAAGTGCTGTGCATCTGATGCCGAACCACCATTACCACAAACCAAAATTTTCCCACCATTACGCAATGATTCCACCATAATATCAGCGGCCTTTAATAAGTCATCGTCCAAAACACCAATATATTTCTGACGCAACTCAACACCAGCAACCAACGCTTTATGGATTAAATCTTTCACTGGATAACGCCACCTTTGTTCAAATTTCAGGACACTTTAACCGCTAAACCAAGCGATTCAATTTTTTGTGCAAACACAGCAAGCCATGCCTTATCCGCAGAGACTAATTTATCCCCACCCTCTTGCATAGATGGTCGTGCCAAACCATACAGCAACACACCCTGTATGTTGCCGCCTTGTAGCAATACATCATTGAGCCAGCTCACATATGTTGACATATAATGGCTATCCTCCACCTGCTGCTGTATCACACAGGTTTGAATCCATGTTGGGCAAACTTGCGCTGTTTTCTGAAGCTGCTCAGCTTGCCAACGCGCCGATAGGGAAACACCATTGATAGCCATGGTCATGTTTTCACCTATAGCATCAACTTTAAACCAAACTTCACCCCGATGTGCTGCCATCATGGTCAAACCCTGTTGAATATGTTCTTTATGCATACAAGAACCGTTGGTAATCAAACGCAATGGAATAACCAACCTATATTTTTGCATCAAACGCACAATCAAATCTACAACATCCGAAAAATTGGGGCATGTAGTTGGTTCACCATTACCCGAAATAGCCAAGTCTTGTAACTGCCTACACTGCTCTGGCACATGTGTTTTCATATATGAGCCATGCATTAGTTCTAATAAAAACGCATCCAACTCACGCTCCAAAACAATTAAATCAACCTTGTCAGCAACCCCACGTTGCAAATTAGGAACTTGGCAATACACACATTGCCAATTGCATTTATTATTGGGGTTAAGGTTAATTCCCAGAGATACACCGCCCGCACGGCGCGATACCACAGGGTACACATAGGTCAGCTGAACAGTATCCCTATCATGATTGTAAATACTAAGCATTGTTTAATTACGCAAACCTTTATGAGGATATTCACTTTCACAATGCTTTTCTAATTTTTTCATCAGCACGCTCATATCTACAGGTTTTGAAATAAATGCGTCCATACCACAAGCCAAGGCATCATTTTTCACTTCTTCTAAGGCATAAGCTGATAAACCAATAATCAGCATGCCTTTTTTACCTTGTTCAGCTTCATATTCACGAACTTTTTTGGTTAATGCCATGCCATCCAAACCAGGCATACGAATATCGGTCAACAGTAAATCATAGTCTTGTGTTTGAATTTTATCCCAAGCCGACAAACCATCGGTTACCTCTTCAATATCAAAACCTGCACGCTGCAGTCGTTTCATCGCAATTCTTCTACCCACAGGATCATCTTCTGCGAGCAATACCGACCATGTTTCAGGTTCTTTTTGGTTCGCAGCTTCTTCATCCAAAAGATGGTGTTCAGACTGGTTTGAAAAATCATCCATATCCAGCTTAACAGTAATTTTTTGCTCGCCAATTTGCTGTAATGGCAAACGAACACTCATGGTACTACCAATATGGGGTTCGCTTTGTAAAGCCAGTGTGCCCCCCATCATTTCAACAAAGTGTTGTGAAATCGTTGTACCTAAACCTGTACCCTTCTCTTGAAGATTATCCCCCAAAATATGAATATCATGTACTTGCGTAAATGGTTTAAACACTATGTCCTGCTTCGCTTTATCAATACCTATCCCCGAATCTTCAATATTAATTTGCAGTGTTTCTTCATCTTGGGTCACCACGATTCGCACATAACCCTGCATGGTAAACTTGATAGCATTGCCGACCAAGTTTAACAATACCTGACGTAAACGCACCACATCACCTTCAATCACAGATGCGACATCTTTCATCTCTAAATTTAAACTTAATCCTTTCTCACGTGCTTTCATCACAAAAGGAACCAGAGCATCATACAAAGCATCACGCAGGTAAAACGATTGTTTTTGCATTTCCACTTTACCCGATTCAATTTTGGCTAAATCAAGCACATCATCAATCAGTGAGCTTAATACCTGAGAAGAAGTCCGTGCCAGCATAAGGTTTCGCTGTTGCTCTGTTGATAAGTGCTCAATCTCCTCACCCAACAAATCAAGCAGCCCAATCACACCATGTAACGGTGTGCGCAACTCATGACTCATGGTTGCTAAAAACTCACTTTTTGCATGTGAAGCAATTTCAACCCGCTCAACGGTAGCTTGCAAATCTTTTTGTAAAACCAGTTGCCCCAATGCACCTCGAACACGATGTGAAATATCAACAAACAAACGTTGCTGCTGCTCTGAATAGTCTACACCTTCTTCTTGTTGCATGCCCAATACCCACAACACATCTGATTTAATGCGAACAAGCATCATCAAGCTAGATGTCAGCTTATACTTTTGAATCAGCGCTGGCGAGAAAATAGCTTTCACATCAATCATAAACGGTGTTTTCAACTGTGTCTCAGGCACAGAGGATGCGTATGTAATGATTTCATGTTCGCACATCAAAGCTTTTAAATTAAAGTCAGCATCATGTTCTGATGCCGTTACAAACATTGCTTGATAGCCATCATCCATTGAGTCATTAGCAAAACATAGAGGGCTTAAAAATACACGTTCTGCAGCAAACATCATTTGAATTTCTTTAACTGCCTGTTGCAAACCCACTTCAAAATCTTGCTCAGCTAAAGTGGACTCAATCACACTTAAATTGCGTAAATACTGAAGGTTTTCGGTTCTTTCTTTTTGAATTTCCCGTTCTTTGGTCATATCACGAATCAAACCTTCGATATATATGGGTTTACCCATGTCATCAAAAAACATACGTGAACTCATCGATATAGCGACACGTTGTCCATACTTACCTAATATCTCAATCGGGTAGTTCTTAACATTACCGCTTTCTTTCAATGCTTTAAGGTATGCATCTCTAGTGCTCGGATCTGCATAAAATGTTTCAATATGGCGTGCCTCAACATCTTTGGGTGTAAAGCCTGTTAGAGCATAAATAGGTTCACCAATTTCTTGGATAATACCATCCATACCCACGCGATAATACACTTCATCCAAAGCTTCCATCAATGTTTCATGGCGCACACCCGACTGATAAGAGCTGGAAAACGCCTTTTCTCTTGTGCGCTCAAAAAACCAAGCCGAAATCATTGTAAATGACAATAATATCGCCACAACCATCATCTCAATAGCATCATAACTGATTTCAAGAAGTGAAAACTGACTTGCAGCCCACAGCAGCAACAATGTAGCCAGCATGACCAACCCATAAATCATACCAATACGAGACCCTGACATATAAAACGCAAAAAATGGAATTGTGCAATAAAAAAACAGCATACCGTGTAATGAGCCATCATGAATAATAATCATAATGTAAAAGAACAGTACAATCGTAAGAATAAAAAACGATCCCACATAAGGTGGCACAACACTTCGTTTGACAAGAATCCCTAGTATAGAAAACAATACCACCGCAATCGCATCAGATATAATGAATATAGGTTTGCCCGTGCCAAAGATGTTGATTGCAAAAAACACTGCAAAAATAATCGCGCAAGCCATGGCAAGTGGATAAACACGTTTTTTAAAGTCTTTAATGACCAGTGCTTGATACTCTCTAGATTTAGCTAACTGCTTATCTGTCATACACCCATCCCACCATGCACGCTACCAACAACTTAAACACAAACATACTGACCATCAAACACATAAGTTACAATGCCTGTTAATAATAGCTCTGTGCCCAACTGATGTACTTTAACATTTCCACCCGGCATTTGAATGACTAAAGGTGAAACATGACCCTGCCTCTGCCAAATAGCTGCTGCCGTAGCACAAGCCCCAGAACCACACGCCAATGTTTCACCTGCACCACGCTCAATAATACGAATAGCAGCATGGCTTTCATCATAATCACTGATGATTTCCACATTACGCTCAGGGCAAGTTTGCACATGATTAAAGTAAACACGATGAGGGTTACCAACCAATACATCCGTATAGTCTTTTGTAACCTGTTCAACCACAAAGTCACCCATCATCACCTGCACACCGTCTGCGATATGCTCTGCACTAACAATGCGGTCAGCCAAAGCGATTGAAACTTGTGGTTTGCCTGTTTGTCGCATCAACAAATCACCAACACAACGCAAACCATTGCCACAGTTGGCAGCTTTTGAAGCATCTGCATTATAAATCAGCATCAAAGCATCGGCAGTGTGGTGGGGTTGCAAAACCAACAATTGGTCGCAACCAATACCCACGTGTCTATCACATATTTTTGTAATGAACGCCTGTGTCAGTACAGGCAAGGTATCATGAATAGAATCCAAGATAACAAAATCGTTACCTTGCGCCTGCATCTTCACAAAGGGTACTGTCATACAAGCATCAAGCTTTGGTGTGTTCTACTTCAACTGTGGTATACACACCACCACGCACATTAAAAATAGCGGTGACTTTTAACCAGCGTGGGTCCATGGCTGCAATCAAATCGGATGCAATCATATTGGTTACTTTTTCGTGGAAATGACCTTCATCCCTAAAACTCCAATAATAAAGTTTAAGTGATTTCAACTCCACACACAATTCATCGGGCACATAATCCAACTTAATTTCTGCAAAATCGGGCTGCCCTGTCTTAGGACAAAGGCAGGTAAATTCAGCCGAATCAATTTTGATATGATAATCACGCTCAGGATTTGGGTTTTCAAATACTTCCAGTGTTTTACTTGCTTCGGCGGTAGGTTTATCGCCCAATTGGGTTAGTGTACTTGTTATTGTCATCTTAGGTTATGCCTCAAATGTTGTGATAATTTTTGTGTAAATATCCGTCAGGGTGTCCAATTCATGGGTAGCGACTTGTTCATTCACCTGATGGATGGTGCTGTTGGTCAAACCCAGCTCTGCTACGGGTACACCCACTGCGGCAAGGAAACGACCATCCGATGTTCCACCACCCGTATCACGACTGGTGATGATACCCGTAGTCGATTCAATCGCAGCACATACCATATCCAAAAACTTACCATCAGGTGTAGAAAACGCATTGGCTTCATGCCTAAAATCAAACGACACATCCGCGCCCTTACAAGCTTGCATGATACGTTCCTTAATTTCATCAAAACTATTGCTGGGATTATAACGAATATCCAAAAATGCTTCTGCACTACCTGGAATCACATTACTTGCCCCAGTGCCCGCATTCAAATTGGTAATTTGACATGTGGTTGCGGGAAAACCATCCACAGCTTCACCCCAATCTATCCCAGCAATCTTGGCTAACGGTTGCACAGCTTGATGAATCGCATTGTCTGCATCATCAGGGTA